>NZ_MSQD01000009.1 GCF_002102475.1 Thermoanaerobacterium sp. PSU-2
CCAGCTTGTATTGCAGCTTCAGCCAGCGCTTCGTTCCCTTTCATGAGTACTTTTGCCATATATATCCCCCTCTTATTTTATAACTGTTATGACTGTGTCTGGGCACATTATTGCGCAGAATCCGCAGCTTATGCATTTTTCCATATTTTCTTCTTTTATCATGGCTGGGTGGTACCCTTTTACGTTTAATTTGTCTTTGTCCATTTCTATTATGTGTTTTGGACATGCTTCAACGCATAGTTCGCAGCTTTTGCACAAGTTTTCGTTAAATATGACTTGCTTCAATCTCATCATCTCCATCATATTTATATTACCTCATTCATAGACTTTTGCTTCTTCTTCACCGTTTAAGACACGGTATGCACCTTCAGCAAGTGCTTGCATCTCATCTTCTCCTGGATAGACATACACAGGAGCGATAAAATTAACTCGACTTGAAATGCGCTTTACAAAATCTTCATTGTATGCTATGCCGCCTGTTATACCTATAGCATCCACTTCTCCATTTAAAGCTACAGCCATCGCTCCAATCTCTTTTGCTGTCTTATACGCCATTGCATCAAGTATTAATTCCGCACTCTTATTGCCATTTTCTATCATTCTGTATACTTCTTTCACGTCATTTGTGTTAAGATGTGCTACTAAACCGCCGCCACCTAATATCTTCTTTTTCATTTCTTCAAAAGTATATCTGCCACTGTAGCACAATCTCACAAGTTCCAATGATGGAAGTCCTCCTGCTCTCTCTGGTGAAAATGGCCCTTCTCCATTTAAAGCATCATTTACATCTATTACATAACCATGTCTATGAGCTCCAACCGAAATTCCTCCGCCTAAATGTGCAATTATAAGGTTGACATCCTCGTATTTCTTTTTTAAATCAGAAGATAAACGCCTTCCAATGGCTTTTTGATTTAATGCATGAAATATGCTGGATTTTTGGATTTCAGGCATTCCCGTTATTCTGGCGACATCGTCTAATTCATTTACGACAACTGGATCAACAATAAATGCAGGTATACCGTGATTTTTAGCTAATTCGTATGCAATAATTCCTCCAAGGTTTGAGGCATGTTCACCTCTTTTAGCTTCTTTTAAATCTGATATCATCCTTTCGTTTACAATGTAAGTACCACTTTTTATCGGCTTTAATAGACCGCCTCTTCCGACAATTGCATTAAACTTTTCCATGGAAAAATTCTTTCTATGAAGCATTTCTAAAATAGTGTTTTTTCTAAATTCCAACTGTTCAAATATAGTTTTATATTGACTAAGCTCAGGAACGCTATGTCTCAATATTTCTGTAAACAAAACTTTTTTATCTTCAAAAACTGAAATCTTTGTTGATGTAGAACCAGGATTTATTGCAAGAATTAAAAACAAAAGAATTCCCTCCATAAGCTTAAACTTTTTTTATGAAATTATCTCTAATTCCCGCTATAGTTTTAATTCTTTCTTCAGCTACCATATCGGCAGCAATACAAGTTGGAATATTTTCTTCCTTTGATTTTTGTATGACTTTTTTTACATTGTCATATACCATAGAAACTTTTCTCATTGCCCGTTCTTTGTTATAACCAGATGGATGTAATTCCTCAGCTACATTTATGACACCACCTGCATTGATAATAAAATCAGGTACATAGAGTATTCCTTTTTCTTGTAGGATTTCTCCATGTTTTTCTTCCTTCAATTGATTGTTTGAAGACCCTGCGACAATTTTACATTTTAGGTGCGGTATTGTCTCATCATTTATTACAGCACCAAGTGCACATGGTGCAAATATATCACAATCAACACCGTATATATCATCAGGTTTTACATACTCAGCATTAAATTCACTGACGGCTCTTTTTACATTATCTTCAAAAATATCTGTGATTATTAATCTCGCTCCAGCTTCATGTAAATATTTTGCTAAATTATATCCAACATTCCCAACACCTTGAATAGCAACTGTTTTACCGCTTAATTCAGTTGTTCCAAACACTTCTTCACAAGCTGCTTGAATGCCTCTAAACACCCCGTATGCTGTAAAAGGAGACGGATCACCACTTTTCTCAGCAAGTCCCGCAACATAATTTGTCTCCATACTTATATAATCCATGTCTTTCATATTTGTCCCAACATCTTCGGCGGTTATATACCTTCCATTAAGCCCATCTATAAACCTGCCTAAGCTTCTAAATAATGCTTCACTTTTATCCTTTCTTGGATTTCCAATTACAACAGTTTTTGCGCCACCAAGATTTAGACCAGCAGCCGCATTCTTGTAAGTCATGCCTCTTGCAAGCCTTAATGCATCATTTATCGCGTCTTCTTCTGTATCATAAGTCCACATCCTGCATCCACCTAATGCAGGATCCAATGTTGTATCATGTATTGCTATCACAGCTTTTAGATCAGATGTTTTATCATAGCACAATACAACGTTTTCATAATCAAACTCTCTCATTGTTCTGAATAATTCCATAAAAATCACTCCTTTTTAATGTTTAGAATTATATGTTTTTATCTGATGCCACAATTGAAGCAAGCAATATTGAATTAAATTTAGACTCTTTAGAGTCAGATCTTGATGTTAAAATAACCGGTTTTTTTGCTCCAACAATTATTCCCGCTATTCTTTTATTCGCAATAAATGTGATAGCCTTGTAAAGCATATTGCCAGCTTCTATATCAGGTGCGATGAGAATATCGGCATTACCTGCAACAGTGCTATTTATACCTTTGTGGTAAGCCGACTCAATAGAAAGCGCATTATCTAATGCCAACGGTCCATCTACTATCACGCCTTTAAACTGACCTCTATCGCTCATCTTTGCTAAAATTGCAGCATCAATTGTCGCCTGCATAGCTGGATTTACCATCTCTACAGCAGCAAGTACAGCTACCTTTGGATCGCTTATTCCTATCTTTTTCGCCACGTAAGCTGCATTGTATATTATGTCGATCTTTGCTTTTAAATCAGGTGATATATTCATTGCTGCATCACTTAAAAGCATTAATCTATTAAATGGAGATTCAAAAACAGCTACATGACTTAATAACCTATCTGATCTTAGATCAAATTCCTTGTCTAAAACGGCTTTTAATATTACCGATGTTGGCACTAATCCCTTCATAATCATGTCTGCTTGCCCATCACTTACAAGCTTTACTGCCGCTTCACACGCTTTTACATCATCTTTTACATCTATAATCTCATGATCTTTTAAAGGCATCGATATAGAAAGTGCAAGTTTCTCTATCTCTGACTTATCCCCTACTAAAACAGATTTTATTATTCCTTTTTCGTAAGCATCTTTCACAGCTAGAAGCACATCGACATCAGCCGCTTGTGCAACAGCCACGATTTTAGGATTCAAATCTTTAACTAATTCATACATTTCTTTAAAACTTTTCACCGAAAGCACCTTCCATATTTTCTTATCTTATATTTTGAAATAGTGAGAAAAATTATTATTTTATAAAAGTTTATTGCTTAAAATTTTTTAATGATTACAATTTATATTTAATATATTCTCCATTTATTTTAAAATTCCTTCTTAGTTTCACAAAATTTTTTTGACCTTTATAATGCAAAAATGGGATTCCATCTCATGGTACGTCACCACCATTCAACGTATCAATGTCATCATTTAAAGTAATGTATCTCACACCGTGGAAAAACTTTTTCCAAATACCTTATATTTCAATATAATCTCTCTAAAGACAAGAAAGGTCTTTAGTGCCTATGCATAATTTGCTTTAATAAATCATTTAAGCTTTTCCCTTTTTCATTAAAAATCCTTTAAACAACAAAATTATCATCATACATCTTATCTGATTTTTTTCTTTCTATCCAATTGAACTGCTTTCTTTAAATTTATCTTATACGATATATTAATCAATAATTTTTTAATTTCGGAAAGAGCTTCCGTAATTCTGTCTCTTTCATAATGTTGAAAAAAATCGTCAATCGTGTTATCATAATAAGCGGTATATACCCACCCGGGTATATAGGGTTTATTAGCAATAAGGAGGATACGTCATGAAAAGCAAAGATAAAATAGCAATAATGCCATGTGCAGGTATCGGGCAAATTTTTGGGCAAATAACAAGGGAAGTTGGATACAATCTTGTTGATGATTTATACCCTGAAAACACAGTTTTAGTGTGTCCACCAGCTTTAGCAGTAGATATTCAGGAAGATATAGATTTTATAAACGAATATCCTGTATTGGTTTTAAATGGATGTAAAGATCGATGCGCGACAAAATTGATTTTGCAAAAAGGCGGCCAAGTCGAAGCAGAAGTTTATCTTCCTGACATACTGAAGAAAGAAAAGATCTCGCTGAAAGATGAGAAAAGAGGAAGATTAGGTGAAAAATCTAAATTGGCCATTCAAAAAATGACTGAAGATGCCAGTAAGTTGGTAAGAAATCTTTTAATTAGGTAGATAAATAGGCATAGCAAACTAAGTTTATTCATTAGTTTCTATGCTTATTTTTTTATTTTCAAATTTTAAATACATTGAATGTTACATAGAATTATTTATTTTATTTGTACATATTATTTACTATAAATGATAGGCAGGGAGGGATATTTTTTGCTATTTAAAGGGTATCATAAAATAGCAATTCCTATTTTGTTGTTAATAGCCACAAGCATCTGGGGAATATTGTTTTTCAATAAAACATTATCTACTGTAGCAGACAACAAAGAAGAAATAAAGCCCTTTTTAGATGCTTTCTTTGAGTCAAGAGGAAGCGTACTTTTAAGCGGAAATATTAAAGACATAGAAAAATATTACGATGTTGCTAACACAAATGGCAAATGGGCTCTTGAACATGAAAAAAGAAGAATTGATTACGTAAAAGGATGGTCTGAAAAAAGAAATCTTAAATTCGTAGAAGCACAATCAATTTACAGAATCAAAAGTTTGAAAGTTGGCGAACAGTCTATATGGCTCTATTTGGTAGAGACGATGAAGATGGGCTACGAGTACAATGTAAAGCCTGGCTTGATAAATTACATGGGGCTGGGGATTCGGCATTCCATTCAGTTGGTTAAAATCAACGGCAACTGGGTGATACGCCGCGATTGGTACTACGATCCATTAGATGAAGATTCAGCATTTATAGATATTAGCCCTGCTGACGGAATAGCCACAGAAATATCGCCAACCAATACCACTCCTGCAGGTGATAGTCAAAATCAGAAAAAAGGAAATTACGATAGAGAAGGCGCTGTAAGGTATGCTGATACATACGCTGGTGCTGCATGGGGTAGCGGAAATAACTATGAATACAACAAAAAATACAGAGATTATAATGGCGTTGGTGGCGACTGCACAAATTTCGCTTCACAAGTCTTGCATGAAGGTGGTGGACTAAAGATGGACTACATCTGGAACTTTAATGGCCGTGACTCTAGTACAGCATGGGCACAAGCTCCTGCACTCTTTAACTACCTTATATACAATGGAAAAGGAAGGCTTATTGCACAAGGTACATACATAGACATGGTAAAACCATCGGATTCACACCCTGCAGGAGCGATACGGGAACTAAAAAAAGGTGATCTCATTTGCTATGAAGAAAAAGGCACAATTGTTCATTTTGGCGTTGTAACAGGTTTTGATTCTTACGGAATTCCTGTTGTAAACACACATACATCTGACAGATACCATGTTCCATTTGATTTAGGATGGGATAAAAAGGTTATTTATAGATTCATTCACATAAATGATTAAAGAGAGGCGAAATCCTCTCTTTAATCATTTATGTCTGATCAAGGCTCGTAAGAACATCATCAAAAACGTCTATCCTGCATTTTTGATTTTTTACATCCCAATGTGTACATATTTCGCAGCTTCTTGATGATGAGTTTGCCATGGATATCATTGAAGCCTTGCCTAAAGAATCATCATAGCTAAAATCAGGACACGCTTCACCCACCGCTTTTAACTGATCTTTATTAGCCATCTGTATCACCGCCTGTACTTCTTTTTATTGCATTTTCTATGTCTTCTGGTGTCATTCCAGTTGCATCAATTATTGGCGATTTTGTATACGTATTTTCAAATCCAACCATGTCTTTGTGCTGTCCTGTTATTACTATTGCATCATAATCATTGACGTTAATACCGCTTAAATTGCTATCTTGCTCAAGATTTACTACATCATATCCTTTACCAGTAAGGTATCTTTTTACATTTGAAAGCTCTCTTTCAACGGCTATCTTTTTCCCCATTAAAAACACCTCCAATAGCGAATACATAATTATTATTAGTTTAATGTACCTTTTTATTCGCATAGGAGGACTATTAAAAGCGATAAAAACATTAAAAACGCGGCTGCCATCAATAGCACTTTTCCCCATTGTGTCATATAAATAAAATCATATCTTTTTTCAGGAAGTTCAAGGTTTCTAAATATTCTACTGATAGTCCTCATATCGTTAAACCAATATGATACATACAAAAAACCTCCAATAAGCCCCACAACACATCCGACAATAAAAAAATAATTGCTGTAACTTACATACGTAGAATGTATTCCATTTAAGGCAATATTTATAACAACAGTAATAAAAGATAAAATTATACCAAGTAAAATACCTTTCAAGCTAACAACTCCTAAATATCTTAGTATCTACCTTTTTCTCTTTTGAATAATTATATCATATTTTTCTCGAAGATTATTACCTCATTTAATCTTTAACAAATGTATAAGTCAAATCGAATTTATTTATATACCAAATAATATCTTATGATTCTATCAGCGTATTCTGCTCTTTTATCCCATGAATTTTCTCGCGCTATTTCCATAAGCTTTTCCTTTTTCACGACGCTAACATTTTCGATGGCTTTTTTTATCAAATATGCAAATTCTTCCTTATTATTGGCAGCATAAATGCCATCGCATTTTATGATAGATGGCAATTTGGAAGAAACAATTTGTTTTCCGGCGCTTAAATATTCATACATTTTTATTGGATCGGCACCTTCAGTCATTGTTGTAACTTTAAAAGGAATTATAGTCACATCAAAATACTGTAAATAATTTGGTAGGACGTCATATTTTTTCTCTCCCAAATAAAAAATATTCTTTCTAATAGGCACTTTTTTTGTATTCAAATTAGGACCAATGTACACGAAATTATACTCAGGACATTTTAAAGCAATATAATCCACTAAATCCCAATCTATCCACGTCGCCAATGCTCCTATATATCCAACTATAGGTTTATCACCAGGTAAATCAATAGGTCTTTCTGAAAAAATTTTGCTTGCTTTCTTAAAATGTTCAAAATCCGCACCGTTTGGCAGCAAAAATGTCCTTTTATTGACTTTAATATTTATATTAAATAGTTTTTCAGATGAAGCAAATACTATGTTGGCAGCTTTCTGCACTTCTTCAAAATTAAGCTTCCATTCTGTAAATTCTTCTGAAGGATAATCTATAGAATCAAATATCACATATTTTTTCTTGAACATTTTTAGAAAATTGTAATTTGGAGGATATGATATCCATACTATAGGAATTTCTCTAAATTTTACACTACCAATATCTACACCATTTACAATGTATAAATTTTTCCTTACCTCTATTATCCCTCTATTGTAGCTGTCATCAAAAGATTTATTAACGTAGTAAACTGTATAATTCCTTTCAGCCATACGACTCAATAGCTGCTGTGGCCTCTGATAAAGCCAGTTAAAATTAATAGTAGGTGGGTATATAATCGTCGCCATGCAAATACCTCCTGTGAAATTTTTATTTTGTACTCATAATATTCAAAAAAACTATATTTCGCTAATTTTAAAAACCCTCAAATTGATTGTTAATTTATTATCATAGCAGGAATTTTGAACTTTATGTAGAATATATTTAATTGGCTATTTTATGAAGGAGGTGTTACTGGATTAAATGCATATAAAAAATAAAGATGAGTACATAAACATAATGGTTGTACCAAATTCTAAAAAAGACATAAAAAGCTTTAAAATAAAAAGATCTGCTTTAAAAGCTTATATATTTGCAGCGGCAGTGCTTTTGATAGGCTTGTTTTCAACCTTTTTTTATTTTGCAGGGAGATATGCATATCTTTACGCCGCAGTTCATGAAAAAGACAAGATAATTGCAGAAAAAAATCAAAAAATAGCAGAAATGCAGGACTTAAACCAATCTCAAGACAAAAAGATCGCCATGCTTAATGATAATGCTAAGAAGTTAAGTGACAAGATGAAAAGTCTTGACGAGTTAGAGCAAAAAGTCAGGCGAATGGTAGGACTAAGTTCACCAGAAACGAGCCGTGGCGGCATAACACGTGATTCAAGGGATTTAACTTTAGATGAAAAAACCACAAATGAGCTTTCAAGCGAAATAGATAATAAAACATATGAATACAAAACTCTGATAGATGATATAAGCAAAAGATTGGATTATCTCGCATCGCTGCCATCATCATATCCTGTTGTAGGACCTATAACATCACCATTCGGAAGTCGCACATCCCCTTATGGCGAAAGCTCGGAGTTTCACCCTGGAATAGACATTGCCGTAGGATACGGTACACCTGTTAAAGCGGCGGGCAAAGGCATTGTAACTTATGCAGGATGGCTTTCCGGATATGGAAATGTAGTCATGATAAATCACGGTTATGGAATCACTTCTGTCTACGGTCATAATTCTCAACTGTTAGTAAGAGTAGGACAAACTGTAAACAGGGGTGATGTCATAGCAAAATCAGGTAGCACAGGTCGCAGCACGGGGCCACACGTGCATTTTGAAATAAGGCTAAATGGCAATCCAGTCGATCCTTTAAAATATCTTAGCAAGTGACGTATGATAGTTGCCAAACCCAAAAGGAGGTGTACTATGTTTCAAAGAAAAGATGCTAATACATTTGATGTAAATACTGATAAGATCGATACAATAATTGGCAAAAACACAAAAATAGAAGGAAACATTTCTTCTCAGGGCACTATGCGAATCGACGGATTAGTTACTGGAAAAGTTGAAGTAGAAGGCAATTTAATTGTCGGTGAAAATTCAAAAATAGAAGCTGATATAAAAGCTGATAATATTTCAGTTTCTGGAGAGATAGTTGGAAATCTTACAATAAAAAATCAAGTGCAGATAACATCCACTGGAAAAGTATACGGTGACATAGAGGTTCAAAATCTCATTATTGACGAAGGCGCAATATTTGATGGAAAATGCAAAATGAATAAAAAAGCAGAAAAGAATGCCGAAACTCAACAAAAGAAAAAAGATGTAAAATAAGGAGCTAAAGCTCCTTATTTTTTTAGAAGTCTATGAAGTATCGCTGTAGCTTCTGCCCGCGTCGCAAAATTTTTCGGCATAAAGTGATATGTATCGTATCCAGATATAATCCCCCTATTTGACAAAGCGATGATATCGTATTTGGCAAAACTGTTGTTTATGTCAATAAATGAACTATTGGAATACGGTTTGTAACCGTAAGCTTTAGCAATTATAGCGGCGATTTCTTCTCTTGTTATGTAGTTATTAGGCCTAAAGCTGCCATCGTCGTAACCACTTACTATTCCAAGTTTTTTCACTGTCGCTATGGCATCTCTTGCAAAACTCTGCTGCGTATCCCAAAATCCTTCACCAGGCTCTTCACTAATTCCCATTACTCTTAAAAGCAATGTAACAAATTCTGCTCTTGTTATGTAATTATTAGGTCTATATGTACCATCACCATACCCGGAGACATATTTAAGCATCGCCATATCGTTGATATCATCCCTCGCCCAGCTTGCAAATATGTCTCCAAAATAATCAACTGTATTGCCTTCAATAGCTGCCCAAAAATCCTGGCTTTCGTAACCAAGCCTCCAGAAAGATATGCTGTTTATCCCCACTGATGAAAGATAATCTAATTTTAGCTTAAAACTATAAGAATTTTCAAACCATACTGTGTGCTTTACTCCATTTTTGTAGTATATATAATATGGTTCTTTATATACATTATCCCATAAGGCATTGCCACCATACATGCCAATCAAAATTTTTACATCGTCTTCCGTAACGGAAGTCGTTCCAGTTGAAGACCAGTCATATCCATATGCCGGAAGTCCCATAACTATTTTATCCTTATCAATCGTCGATAAAGCATAGTTAGTTACATTTTGAAGCCAATCAAACGAGCAAATTGGGCCGCTGCTTCCACCTGACCAATGTTGATCATAAGCCATTATGATAATTTTATCAGCTATTTTAGATATTGCCGCATAATCAAAACCTCCCGCCCAAAAACTCGATGGACTATCCGCAGTCATGGCAGGTATAGCAACAGTAAGCATCAAATTATCAGCGGCCAATTTTGATTTCAAATCCGATAAAAATTGATTGTAGTTTTGTCTGTCGTTGTATCCAACATTTTCAAAATCAATATTAACTCCTTTGTACCCTCCGCTTTTTACTGCACCTACAATGTTATCAATCAAATTATTTCTTGCAGATACATTATTTAAAACGGAATGTATCAGGCTATTGTCGAATGTACCTCCCCTCATGTTGTGAATAAGTAAAAGAGGTGTCACGTTGTCTTTTACTGCTTCATCTTTTATAACATCATTTTCAGTACCGTTTAGATTTCCACTTTCATCGATTCCGTAAGTAAACGTTATTACATAATTGATATTTGATTCATTTTGTATAAAAGAATCGTAAGAACTATTATCTGCATCGTAATCATGTGTCGCATAAGCATACACAATCCTCTCTGATGCGCTGGTTTTAGCGAAATTAAATAAAAACAAAGATAGAACTATAAAAGCTGCTATAAGCATAAAAAAAGCTTTTTTTATACGCATGCCAAAATCCCCCTTGTGCATTTTCAATATATATGATAACATTGGCAAGCATATATCTTCAACCGTATAAATTTCCCACAAAAGTAAATGAGGCCCATAAAGGCCTCATTTATCCTTGAAACATATTTCTGGTATTAACGATATCCTGTTGATTTGCATTGCTTACAGGATACCACCCTTTTTGTTTCATCAAATTGAATATCTCATAGTGGACATCATGTTCTTCATTTAGTATATTCTTAATGCTGGAATATACATTTTGATTTGCACTTTCTATACAAGCACTGTTGTAAGATTGTAGTAAGAGTATTTCTGACTTTAAACAGTCTGCAGTTATATCTTTATCCGTAAGAGTTGATGTTTGAGATGTGCTTGCTGTATAAGTTTGATTCTTACCGCTTGCACTGTTTAGATTCTGCATCGTTGTATTGTCGATCGCCCTGCTTATGCTACCTGCCGGCGAATAATCATTAGGCATACCTGTAGCATTTATGCCGCCAGTTGCAGTAGCATTTGTCGACACATTTTTTAAATTGGAATTTGTATATGAATCTATCTGTTTGCTAATACTGCCACCTGACATATCCGGCATAGCTGCTGAATTCATGGCAGTAGTATTTACCTTTGCACTTTTTCTACCCATCTATATCACTCCTATTTCAATAAATTTAATAAAGAGTTGTAATGATTTTGATGCACGTTTATATTTTTTTGAAACACATTTTTAAGCTGTGGATCTGTCACTTGATTCACAGCCGTCTGATACTTCTTTATTATCAATTGCTCTGATGCAAGTTCATCCGAAATATATCCAAGTTCTTTTTGAGTTAATGCCATATTTTTACCTCCTCCTCAGTTATTTTTGCATATTTATTATTTGTAGTTGCTTTTTTTTAATTCAAAAAAAAGCGCATTAAAGCGCTTTTAAACGATTGGAATATATTCACTATTTCCCGCCTCATCAATATCTTTAATGACTTCTTCAATAGTTAGTATGCCTTTTCTTATTTTATCTACTTCACATGATGCATAACTCAATCTTATATGTGAGTCATCTACCTTGTTAGAAAAAAATATACTTCCTGGAACTATAGAAACATTTCTTTCAATACATTTTAAATATACCATTTTTGAAGAAATACTCTCTTTCAATTTTATCCAAAAATAAAACCCTCCATCCGGAATATTGACCTCAAAATAGTCGTTATCAATCAAAAGGCGTTTCATCTCATCAAACCTATTCTTCATGGTATTTTTAAATACTTCTACATGTTTTTCCCACATTCCTTCTTTCAAATAGATCTCAAATGCTCTTTGCATCAAACCGGATGTTGATAAATCTGTAACATATTTTGCTTCAGCAAAAGAATTTATAAGATTTTTAGGAGATAATATAAACCCTAATCTCAATCCTGGCATATATATCTTAGAAAAACTTTTTATATATATTACCCTATCGTATTTGTCATAGGCTTTTAATGGCAAATGCTTATTATTGCTGAAATTTAACTCATTTGAAAAATCGTCTTCCACAATATAAGTATCATACTTGTATGCAATCTCGATGAGTTTTTTCATCTTTTCCACGCTGTACGAAATTCCAGTTGGATTTTGAAAAACCGGCATTGTGTAAATCAATTTTGGTTTGAAAATCTTCAGTTTCTCCTCCAACATATCTACATTAATTCCATCTTTATTAAGTTCTATATCTACAATTTCGGCTCCTCTTGATTTAAAAGATGCTATAGCCCATGAATACGTAGGTGACTCAACAAAAACACAATCACCAAAATTTATCAACGCTTTTGATACAACATCTATCCCCTGTTGTCCGCCTGAGATAATTTGTACATCTTCGTAATCGATGATTACCTCATCTTTCTTTATGAACTCTGCAATGACTTTTCTAAGTGGCATGTATCCTTTTGTATCTTGATATTCAAATGCGTATCCACCATCTCTCTCCAAAACTTTGTTTATAATTACTTTAAAATCTTCAACCGGAAACAGCTCAGGGTTTGGAGACGATGAAGAAAAATTTATCATGTTTTTATTTACAAGTATCTGTCCATGTTCCAAAGCTTTTATATCTTCGATAGGCATTTCTGATTGTCTAACAGTCTCAGATACATACGTTCCACTACCGACTCTTTTTTCTATATACCCATTTGCCTCAAGTAGCCTATATGCATTTATGACAGTAACATTGTTTACACCCAACTCTTTAGCTAATGAACGTATGGTTGGCAATTTGTAACCTGGTGGGATACTGCCATTTTCAATGTATTTTTTAAATTGATTAAAAATCTGTATATAAAGTGGAGTAGACTTATTTTTATCTACTGAAAAATTCACCATCTTCAACACCTCTTAACTTGTTTCGATACAATTTAATGATAACATAAATAATAACGATTTTGTACAAACTAATTTGCAAGAAAAAAACTGTAAAGAAGGTGAAAAAAATGTTCTTATTATTAAAAGGTGCAGAAGTTTATGCACCAAAATACATCGGCAAAATGGACTTACTTACATGTAACGAAAGGATTGTCAAAATAGCGAAAGACATCGATATAAGAGATCTTCCCGAACTTTCAACCATCGACTTAAGCGGGCATATAATTGTGCCTGGTTTTATTGATCAACATGTGCATATTGCAGGCGGCGGTGGCGAAGGAGGTCCTGTAACAAGAACCCCTGAGATAAAGCTAACAGAACTCACAAAAGCTGGAATCACAACAGTTGTGGGGCTTTTAGGTGCAGATGGCATAACAAGAAGCATGACAGAATTGCTGGCAAAAGCAAGGGCATTGGAGGAAGAAGGCCTTACCACGTATATATACACAGGTGCTTATGAGCTTCCTACGAGAACACTTACTAATAGCGTCAGATCTGACGTAGCGATAATTGATAAAGTGTTAGGCACTGGCGAAATTGCCATTTCTGATCACAGATCAGCTCAGCCAACAGTAGAAGATCTAACAAAACTTGCAGCAGAAGCCAGAGTCGGTGGGCTCTTAGGAAATAAACCAGGAATTGTACATTTGCACGTCGGCGATGGCATAAGAGGTCTTACACCTATTATAGACATCGTCAAAAATACTGAAATACCAATCACACAGTTTATTCCAACTCATGTAAATAGAAATGGTCATCTTTTTTCACAAGCAATGGAATTTTTAGAGATGGGAGGCCGTATCGACTTAACATCAGATATAAAACCTGATGAAAACTCCAAAACTGCACTTAAGCCAATAGATGCAGTAAGAAAGATTGTAGAAAACAATCTACCGTTAGATAACGTGACCATGAGCTCTGACAGCAATGGAAGCATACCTGTATTTGATGAAAACAAAAAACTTATTAAAGTAATGGTTGGCAGTACAATGACACTTTACAGAGATTTAAAAGAAATAATTGCAAATGGTGTCTTGCCACTTGAAGCTGCCATAAAAATAATAACCGAAAATGTGGCCAAAGTGCTTCTTTTATACCCTAAAAAGGGCTGCATAAAAGAAAATTCTGATGCCGATTTTGTAGTTCTGGACAGAAATTTAAACATTTCATCAGTCATAGCAAAAGGCAAATTTATGATTAAATTCAATGAAATCGTAAAAAAAGGTACATTCGAGTAAAAGGACATTTTTTTGAAAATGTCCTTTTATCATGCTTATCAAAAATCAATGATTCCTCTTCAATACATCATCAGCAATATCCATCATTAAGCTTTTCTGTTCACAATCTGGTATCACTTCCAAATACTTGATAGCTTTTTTTACATATTTGAGAGCAAGTTCTTTTGCATAGTCTATGCCACCACTCAACTTTACTTCTTTTATTATGCGGTTTACATCTCTTCTACTTAAATCTCTCTTCCTCAAAATCCCCTCAATTACCTTCTTGCGATCCGTTTTAAGCGCATAGATAAGAGGCAACGTGTATATTCCGTTTAATAGATCACTGCCTAAAGGCTTTCCTACAACTCTTTCTACACCTTCGTAATCAAGAATATCATCGACAATCTGAAATGCCGTACCTATTTCTAAACCAAAATGCCTCATGGCTCTTATCATTTCTTTTGGAAGTCCTGCCTGCGATGCACCAGATTCACAGCTAATTGCAAATAATAAAGCAGTTTTTCTATAAATTCTTTTTAGATATTTTTTAATGCTCAAATCCAGATTATATCTATTATCAAATTGTTCAATCTCTCCCTCACAAATAGCCTTAACGCCCTTCGCAATTAATTTTAAATTTTCTTTTGAAATAATATCAGCTATCAAATTAAATGCTTGGCTAAATAAAAAATCGCCAGTAAAAACCGCTGTTTCTTTACCATATTTGCTTTGAACCGATTTTTGTCCACGCCTCATCTTTGAATCATCAATGATATCGTCATGTATAAGCGTGGCCATGTGCATTATCTCTATAGAAGCTGCTATTGGAATGATTTTCTCCTCACTGTATTCGCCCATTCTGGCAATAGCGATTACAAGAAGTGGCCTTATCCTTTTGCCCCCAGACAAAACCAAATCGTCAATCGCTTTTTTTATAGTTGGAGAGTTAGTCTTGACATTTGCCAAAATAAATTCATCTATCTTTTTCATATCTTCTTTTATAAACTCATATTTGTCAAACAAAACAAACACCTACCACTTAGAATCGTATTTAAAATTTTTGATGTATTTTTTAAAATAATTAGCCACAAGTCCTGTAAAGACGCCCATTATGATTCCAGCAATCATAAGCACAGGTAAATAGGAGAATATAAGAAAATTGTTTATAATTAATGCCGCAACAAATAGCTGACCTACATTGTGGGCAACAGAACCAAAAACACTTACACCAACTAAGCTAAAGTATTTACTGTATCTCTTGTAAACAAAAAACATAATACATGCACTCAAAATACCACCGGATACACTGTACAAAAATGACGTTAAATTTCCAACAAGCAATTGTGCCAACAATGTCCTCAGAATGACCACAATGAGGGATTCTTTAAATCCAAACATCAATATCGTTACTAAAGTAACTATATTAGCAAGCCCGATCTTTATCCCTGGAACAGGGATAGGGACGGGAATAAAGCTTTCAACTATATTCAGCACCAATGCCTGTGAAATCAATATAGAAACATATACAATTTTCTTAGCAGACAGTTTTATGCCCTCCAATCCTATAAAACACATCATAATTATTATATTTGTTTTTTAACATTTAATCAACTGATATCATTTACTAAAAATTTTTGTTTGTTAAATAATTATGCTATAATCAAGATGGAGATAAATTATAACAGGAGGTTTTTATATGGGTACTAAAGTAATAGTGTTAGGCGGAGGATTCGGAGGAGCTACTGCTGCACAAAAACTTGATAAATATTTGCTTAACAACGATGTGGAAATAATGCTTATCGAAAAAAATGATAGTCAGACATACCTTACAGAGCTACATGAAGTAGCTGGAAATAGGATAAAACCTGAAGGTGTAAAAGTTTCATTAAAAGAGGCGTTGGAGTACACACGCGTTAAGATTGTACAAGATGAAATAACCAAAGTTGACATAGAAAACAAGAAGTTGTACTCAGAAACATCTGAATACGATTATGATTACCTTATAATAGCTTGTGGAAGTGAACCAGCCTATTTTGGAATTCCTGGCATGAAAGAGCACGCTTTCACGTTGTGGTCTTTAAAAGA
Organism: Thermoanaerobacterium sp. PSU-2; assembly: GCF_002102475.1. Lineage (NCBI taxonomy): Bacteria > Bacillati > Bacillota > Clostridia > Thermoanaerobacterales > Thermoanaerobacteraceae > Thermoanaerobacterium > Thermoanaerobacterium sp. PSU-2. The sequence goes on from NZ_MSQD01000009.1 coordinate 16,537, forward strand.
CGCTGAAAAAATAAACAAGCACATTCGCGAAATGTTTAAAAAGGCACAATATGAAACTGACAAGCAAAAGAGAGCAAAAATGCTTACATTCATAGTCGGTGGCGGCGGTTTTACCGGAGTTGAAATGATAGGTGAACTCATGGAATGGGTAGATAGGCTGTGTAAAGAATACAAAATCCCAAGAAATGAAGTTAAACTATCTCTTGTGGAAGCATTGCCTAAAATATTACCTACAGTCAGCAGAGAAAATCTAGTTCAAAAAGTAGTAAATTTCCTCAACAAAAACGGAGTAGAAGTCAAGACAAATTCCATGATCACCAGCGTTACACCAGATGGCATCACATTAAAAACAGGAGAAGAAATTCCTACAAAAACGCTAATTTGGACAGGCGGCATTCAAGGAAATAGCTTCGTTGCAAATATTGGGCTTAATACAGATAAAAAAGGAAGAATCGTAGTAAATAAATACATGGAATCATCTAATCCGTACGTATATGCCATCGGCGACAGCGCCTCATATGTAGGAGAAGATGGAAAACCTATGCCTGCCTTGGTGGAATCTGCTTTGCAGTCTGCAGATGCCGCCGCATACAATATTGCCGCTTCCATTAAAAATACGCCAAAGAAAGAACTTAAACTAAATCTTCACGGAAATATGGTATCCGTAGGAAGAAGGTTTGCGATTGCCGAACTATCTGGCATAGGTGGACTCTCCGGATACCCAGCTACATTTATGAAGCACATTGTAAATATGCATTATCTATTTGGCTTAAGTGGTCTCGGCATGTGTGCTCAATATATAAGAGATCAGTTTATAGATGTGCCTGATAAAGGCAAATTAAGCATAATTGAAAACCATGTAGCTGTTACTACAAACATGTTTTGGCTATCACTTATGAGGGTTTTCTTAGGTTTAATGTGGATCATCAGTGGTATCCAACATATACAAGAAGGATGGCTGTCATCAGTTAAATTATCTGCTGGTGCGTCTTCAGCTCCGATGCAAAATGTACCTGCCTGGTATGGCTGGTTTATGGAAAAATTCATATTTCCTCATGCTATATTCTTCCAGTCACTAATAACATTGTCTGAAATAGGCATTGGTCTTTTGCTTGTTGCAGGACTATTTACGTTTATTGCTGCACTTGGAACCATATTCCTTCATATTAATTTCTACCTATCAGGTATGGCGACATTCAACAACTGGTGGTACGTCATAACTGCCATAGCCATAATGGGCGGCGCTGGAAGAGCATTTGGTCTCGACTACTATGTAATGCCTTGGCTTTCAAAAGTATTAAAGCACTGGGTTAGAAGGAAAAAACTAAAACTTAATGTATTTTAATAAAGGCTGTAGGATTTCTCCTATAGCCTTTTTGCTATTAAAAACATATTTGTGCTTAAGCTTTTTTTACGAGTATTTAGTTAATATCCTCTCTGCTATGACTTCCATAGGAAGAGTTGAGTCCATGCTCATCTTCCTCATCAGTGTGTAAGCTTCATCTTCATCTAATTTTTTTACTTTCATTAAAAGACCTTTAGCTTTCTCTATTTTCTTGCGGGCTTCTATTTGCTTTTTTAAGCTTTCTATCTCATTTTTTAAAGATAAATATTTTTTGTGATTTTCTATAACAAATTCAGTCAAACTTAATAACACTGCTTTATCGATTGGTTTTAGCAAATAAGCAAATACCGAATAGTTTTTTACTTCCTCGATAAAGCCCCTTTGAATGGTCTGCGTCATCAATATGACAGGTGCCACATTGTCGCTATCTATAATATGCGCTACTTCATAAGCATTCATTCCCACAATACCCATATCTACCAAAACAAGATCAGGCATCAAGGAGCGAGACAGCCTAATTGCGCTTCCACCATCTCTCGCTTCATAGACTAGATGTCCACTGGACAAAAGCATTCCTTTAAGTGTGCTTCTGCTGTAGTCATTGCTATCAGCTATTATGATGCGCCACTGACTCATGAAAACACCTACCTTAAAACTTAGTAAGGTATTGGTCTATCTCCCACCTTGTGACGTAAGTCCTGTAGGAATCCCACTCAGACCATTTTGCCTCAACATATTTATTGTATATATGCTCACCCAATGCATTTTTTATAACCTCATCTTCTTCTAAGATGACTAAGGCTTCTTCTAAAGATTCAGGTAATTTTTCTATATTCAATTCGCTTAATTCACTTTCACTCATTTCGTAAATATTTTTATCAACTGGCAACGGCGGCATTATCTTATTTTTTATGCCATCAAGTCCTGCAGCTAACGAACAAGCTAATGCTAAGTACGGATTATTGGAAGGATCAGGTGATCTAAGCTCTATCCTTGTTGAATTTCCTCTTTTAGCAGGTATCCGTATGAGGGGACTTCTATTTCTTCCAGACCACGCAATGTATACAGGAGCTTCAAAGCCTGATACAAGCCTTTTGTATGAATTTACTGTAGGATTTGTTATGGACGTTAGCGCTTTTGCATGTTTCAAAAGGCCTCCAATGTAGTAATAGCAATCTTTGCTAAGGCCCATCTGGTCGCTTGGATCGTAAAATGCATTTTCACCGTTTTTCATGAGTGACTGATTCAAATGCATACCAGAACCTGCAATGCCGTACACAGGTTTAGGCATGAACGTCGCATGAAGTCCGTGCTTTTGCGCTATTATCCTTACTACCATTTTAAATGTCATGACATTATCTGCCGTTGCAAGCGCATCATCATATTTAAAATCTATTTCATGCTGCCCCGGTCCTACTTCATGGTGTGATGCCTCTATTGCAAATCCCATTTCTTTTAGTGTAGAAACCATTTCCTTTCGAGCGCTTTCTCCTAAATCAACTGGTGCCATATCAAAATATCCTGCTGCATCCTGAGTGATTGTAGTAGGATTTCCTTTTTCATCTGTCAAAAACAGATAAAATTCACATTCTGGTCCCACATTCATAGTGTAGCCTAATTTTTTTGCTTCTTCTAAATTTTTCTTAAGAATATACCTTGGATCACCTTCAAAAGGCGTACCATCAGGATTGTATATATCACAAATAAGCCTTGCCTCCACACCACTTGTTGTCCTCCATGGAAATATTACAAATGTATCGGTATCTGGCCTTAAATACATATCAGATTCTTCGATTCTGACGAATCCGTCTATTGATGATCCGTCAAACATTATTTCGTTATTTAAAGCCTTATCAAGCTCTTCAATAGGAATCGAGACATTTTTCATGACGCCAAAGATGTCGCTAAACTGCAAATGAATGAACTCAACACCACGTTCTTTAGAAATCCTCAATACGTCTTCTGCACTGTATTTGTTTCCCATAGCAATCCTCCTTAAATTAAAAATAGGTGTACTCAATTAAGGACTCTATCTTCCTTCATTGAGGACACCATTGCCCATCTAAAAGTATGACTTTACAAAATTATAACACATGAAATTCAACATAACAATATCATTCGTCCTTTTTTTCAAGCTCAATATCTATTCCATCTATAACACCAGATATGAGATTGAAAATCCATGTCCCAAAAGCGCTAATTAGCGCCAGCATCACCCCATAAATTATGCCAAATATGAGTCCTCCAAATACACCTAAACCAAAGAATCTAGCATCTCCTATACTCCCGAATAGCCCCCCAATTAAACCTAAAACAGCTCCAATTATAACACCGTATAACAATGTGAACTTAAAGACAGAAAAAACAGACACTTTTTTGATTTTATAATTCCACATACGCACTCTCCTTTCATGTAGCCTTTAGCTACTACGTTATAATTATATTATACCATAATTTTCTTATGCAAGTACAAAAATTTATAACCTTACAAATTTTAAAAAAATTATCTGTTCATTAAATTAAAACATCCTGGCAATACTATCTATTGAGGTGATTCTATGAAAAAATATCGTAAAATTGTCTGTCTATTATTGATATTTATTTCAGTATTTCAGCTTTCTGCTTGCAAGAATAAGCAAAAAAAGCCCATTCCGCAGAAAAAACCCAGCACGACTCAAAAAATGTCTACACCGAAAGAGCTTACTAAAATCGAAAGCGACATCGACACAATAATAAAAGAGGCTAAGAAACTTAAAGAATCTCAAAGTGGCAAAAGCGCTCAACAATCAACTACAACATTAGCACCTCAGAATAAAAAGCAAAGTTCATCAAAAAGCCAAGGAGGCGGAAAATCTAATGAAAAAGGTGCTAATAAAAAACAGCAAAAACAGTCACCAGAGGAAAAATCGTGGAGCACGATAGATAAAACTGTAAAAGATATACATACAAATTGGAATGTTTTAAGCCCTATTGCTACAAAAGCTGGAGCCAGTACCGATTTGCTAAATAATGTAAGCACAGCGATAAATATTCTAACGACAAAGTCTTCCAGTAAATCATTAGATGATACAATGATCGCTGCAAATAATGTCTACAAATTTGTGCCTGAAATCGAAAATTACTTTAAGACGACATCACCACCAGATATTAAAAAGCTCAGATTTTACAGCAGAGACATCGAGTTTAATTCAACTTTAGGCAAGTGGGATATTGCACTAAAAGATATAAATGAGATAAAAGCGATTTGGAAAAACATAAGGATAAAATTGCCTAAAGACGCTAAAAACGCATCAGATAAATTTGATGCAGGTCTTAGTGAATTGGAAAAAGCTGTACAGTCAAAAGACAGCACCATCACCAAAATCAAAACAAGCGTTCTAGAGACAGATATTAAATCGCTTGAAAAAGCATCAAAGTCACAAAAATAACCTCTTTTAGGGGTTATTTTTGTATAACCTTATTTTATTGACTTCATATAATAATAATGATATATTTTAAATAACAAAATTACTTTATTGCACTATATCATTGAATTTTTATTTTTAAGGAGGATAATAATGGGAGTCAATGTAGCAATCGTAGGTGCAACAGGCCTCGTAGGAAGAACGTTCATTAAAGTTTTAGAAGAGAGAAATTTCCCGGTGGACAATTTATATTTGTTTGCCTCAAAAAGAACTGCCGGCCAAAAGCTTACATTTAAAGGAAATGAATACACTGTAGAAGAATTGACAGAAAAAAGCTTTGATAGAGATATAAAGATAGCATTATTTTCAGCAGGCGCTACAGTAAGTAAAATGTACGCTCCTATAGCAGCAGAAAAAGGAGTAACAGTCGTTGACAACTCCAGCGCATGGCGAATGGATGATAATGTACCACTGGTAGTTCCTGAAGTAAATCCACAAGATATTAAATGGAATAAAGGCATAATAGCAAATCCTAATTGTTCAACGATTCAAATGGTAGTCCCGCTAAAGCCCCTTCATGACAGATACAAAATAAAGAGAATTGTCGTCTCAACATATCAAGCAGTATCTGGTGCAGGCAAAAAAGGCGTTGATGACCTTGAAAGAACATTAAATGGCGAAAAAAATCAATGTTTCCCTTACCCTATAGCAAATAACTGTATTCCTCATATAGATGTATTTTTACCTGATGGATATACAAAAGAGGAGCTTAAAATGATCAATGAGACAAAAAAGATAATGGGTGACAATTCTATAAAGGTATCACCTACGACGGTTAGAGTGCCCGTTAAGAATTCCCACAGTGAAAGCGTCAATATTGAATTTGAAAAACCTTATCAAATGGAAGACTTAAAGAACATTTTAAAAAATGCTCCTGGAGTAGTTTTAATGGATGATCCAGAAAACAACATATACCCAGTTGCTACAATCGCAACAGGTCACGATGAAGTATTTGTGGGTAGATTAAGACGTGATGAAACAGTATACAGCGGATTAAATATGTGGATTGTTGCAGATAATATCAGAAAAGGCGCCGCATCTAATGCTGTGCAAATTGCTGAGCTTTTGATTAAATGATGTCTTTATGATCTGAGAAAGGATGGTTAATAATGCCAGTATTTAAGGGTTCAGGTGTTGCCCTCGTTACCCCATTCACTGAAGATGGAGTTAATTTTAATAAGTTAGAGGAACTTTTAGAATGGCATATAAAAGAAGGTACAGATGCCATAATAATATGTGGCACAACTGGTGAATCGTCAACGATGACAGATAAAGAAAGAATGGATACAATTAAATTTGCAGTTGATAAAGTAAATGGTCGCATCCCGGTCATAGCTGGGACTGGCAGCAATGATACGCGTCACAGCATTGAACTAAGTAAATATGCTTCATCTGTCGGTGCTGATGCTCTGCTTGTCATAACACCATACTACAATAAGACTACTCAAGCAGGACTTGTCAAACATTTTACGGAAATCGCCAAAAATGTCGATAAGCCAATAATAATATACAATGTTCCAAGTAGAACAGGAATGAACGTGAAACCAGAAACATACTTAGAAATATGCAAATACGTTGACAATGTTGTTGGTGTAAAAGAGGCCAGTAGCGATATAGTTCAGATAGCTGAGATAGCCAGGATAATGGGCGATAAATTTGAAATATATTCAGGAAACGACGATCAAGTCGTGCCGATACTTTCATTAGGAGGCATAGGTGTAATTTCTGTCACCGCAAATATCGTGCCTCAAAAAATACACGAAATGGTAATGCTATTTTTGAATGGAGATATAGAAGCCGCAAGAAAGTTGCAATTGGAATTAAATCCTTTAAATAGCGTCATGTTCATAGAAACTAATCCAATTCCAGTCAAGACGGCAATGAATTTAATGGGTTTCAATGTCGGACCATTGAGGCTTCCTTTAGTCGATATGTCCGAAAAGAATTTAAATGCACTGAAAACTACGTTAAAAGAATTTGGACTGATATGAGGAGGCTGTATTAATGATAAGAGTGATAATAAATGGCTGCTGTGGAAAAATGGGCAAAGTAATCGCAAGCAGGGCTTCACAAAACCCAGACTTTGAAGTTGTTGCTGGAATCGATCAAAATCAGTGTCAATGCGGATTTCCCGTCTACAAAAGCCTTGATGAAGTAGATGTGGATGCCGATGTGGTGATAGATTTTTCATATCACACTGCTGTGCCGCAATTGTTAAAAGCCGCTGTAAGCAAAAATTTACCTGTTGTCGTTGCAACAACAGGGCTTGACGAAGAAGAAATTAACTCTTTAAAAGAAGCATCTAACCATATTCCTGTGTTTAGGTCTGCTAACATGTCGTTAGGCATCAATGTACTTATAAGTTTAGTCAAAGAAGCCGCAAGAGTTTTAAGTGATAATTTTGACATAGAAATACTTGAAATGCACCACAATATGAAAAAAGATTCGCCAAGCGGAACAGCTTTGCTTATTGCGGATGCCATCAACAGCGTTTTAGGTGATAGAATGGAATATGTGTATGGAAGACACTCAAATGTAGATAAGCGAGATAAAAATGAAATAGGAATCCATGCTTTAAGGGGTGGCACCGTAGTAGGCGAACATGAAGTGATTTTCGCTGGTCACGACGAAATCATTAAAATCAGCCATTCTGCAAGATCAAGAGAAATATTTGGGAATGGCGCGCTTTTAGCAGCTAAGTTTTTAATAAATCAAAAACCTGGACTTTACGACATGGAATCACTTGTCAAGAAAGGATGATGACTTTTGAATTCAAAAGATGAATTGACAAATCCTTATGAAATAGCAAAATTCATAAAGGAATCTAAAAAATCAACACCAGTAAAAGCCTATATAAACGGAAACATAGATGTAGACGAAAAGATATTTAAAGTTTTTGGCACTGACAATTTTAAAATAATTTTTGGAGAATTAGAAGATGTTAAAAAACTTTTAGATGAAAACAAAGACAAGATTAAGGATTATCACCTTGAATACGATAGGCGAAATTCAGCGATACCATTACTAGATATAAAAGACTTAAATGCCCGTATCGAACCAGGCGCCATCATAAGAGATAGAGTAAAAATAGGAAAAAATGCAGTAATCATGATGGGTGCTATCATAAATATAGGTGCTGAAATTGGTGAAAATACAATGATAGACATGAATGCCGTTATCGGTGCAAGAGGAATAATCGGGAAAAATGTCCATGTTGGCGCTGGTGCAGTCATAGCAGGCGTGCTGGAGCCACCAAGCAGTATACCTGTTATAGTTGAAGATAATGTGCTTATAGGAGCTAATGCCGTCCTTCTAGAAGGTGTCAGAGTTGGTCACGATGCTGTTGTGGCAGCAGGGTCTGTCGTCACAGAAGACGTACCGCCAAACACTGTCGTAGCTGGCGTCCCTGCTAAAATTGTCAAAATCAAAGACGAAAAGACCAGAGAAAAAACTAAACTATTGGACGATTTAAGAGGTTAAAAAAACCCGGCTTAGCCGGGTTTTAAAATTCTATTCCATATCTAGCGGAAATACCTTTTTCAAAAGGATGTTTAACTAACTTCATCTCTGTCACAAGATCTGCATTATCAATAAGCTCTTTAGGAGCATTTCTTCCTGTTAAAATCATCTCCATTGTATCTGGCTTTTCCTTCATGAGTTTAAGCACATCTTCCACAGAAAAAATATTGTTCTGTATTACCCCCATTATTTCATCTAATATAAGCATATCGCACTCTTCATTTTTAATGACATTTTCTATAAATTTATAAGCCTCATGCATCTCATCTCTAAGTACATTTTTTTCGTTCTCATCCATCTGAAAGAAGAATTTTTCACTTGACTGAAATCTAAAAACCTTGAAATTATCTATGTTTTTTAAAACATAAAGCTCTCCCGTATCTCTCCCTTTTAAAAATTGAACCATATATACCTTAAAGTCTCTGCCTAAAGCTCTTATGCCAAGGCCTATAGCAGCAGTCGTCTTGCCTTTTCCATCGCCTGTGTATATTTGGATCAAACCGTTTTTCAACGACAATCTCTCCTTTTGTATGTAAAATATCTATTGCTGTGTCAAAATCAAATCCTCTTTATTGACTTTTTCCATTTTTGTTATGGATACTTCATAGGCTGTTCTCGTTATAATCTCGTTATTATCTCCTTTTTTTTGATATTCTCTGCTTTGTACCCTTCCCCACAATTTTATGCGATCGCCTACTTTCAGCTTTTCGCAAAATCTGGCATTTCTCCCCCATGCGATTACTGGAATATAGTCTGACTTGCTGTATGGTCTATTGACAGCCACAAGCAAATCTGATATTTCTCTCCCAAATGGTGTTGTTCTATAAACAGGCTCTTTACATATAAATCCGTCCAAAAAAATCTCATTAGGATTTTTAATGCTTTCATCATCACTTACGACTATAATATCCCTTGCAAAAATAGTCAATATCAGCCTATTTTTACCACCATTTGGCGATTGCCTATTATAAGATCTAAGCTGTCCTTCTATTTTCACTTTAGTGCCTGGAGTTAAGTTTATGCCTTCAAATAGTCTATTTGAAATAGTAATCGGAAGCATATCTTTTGCGTCACTTAGTCTTGGCACTTCAAGCGTAAAATTATAAAACTGCTCCCCATAAAGCTCGTGACTAAACTCCAATTCGCTTACAATTTTACCAGATACATTAACCATATTATTCCCCAATATATTACCTGCCATCTGTTTACTCTCCCTTCCATCATGTGTATCTTCTTAAAATATAGATATTAACAAAGAAGAGCATTTATGACAGGTTTATTAAAATATTTAATCGTTTTACATAAATAAACTTCATTGAACCACCCAACCTCAATACGAAGTATTGCAAAAAATTTGATATTATTTTTCTCAACATTATCAAAATAATATCATTAATTTTATTTTTTTGCAATTATTATTGCATAACTTAATAAAATTTTATTGTTCTTTATGTTGCCTGCCCTCATGATCAATATAGTAATTTTCTTTATATATCAACTGACTTATAGGAACTATTTGATATCCATTTTCTTTCAGTTTATCAATGATGTACGGTATCGCCTCAGGTGTAAATTGACCATTATTGTGAAATAGAATAATGGAACCTTTTTTAACGTTCGGCAATACCCTGTTTATTATCGCTTCCGTATCAAGACCTCTCCAGTCAAGCGAATCTACATCCCATTGTATAGTATAATATCCTAAACTCTTTGCTGTCTCAATGACTCTATCGTTGTAGTCACCGTATGGAGGTCTAAATAAATAAGGCTTTTGTCCAGTGATCTTTACAAGTTTCTCCTCACAAGCTTTTATCTCATTTGCCATTTCCGAATCGCTTAACTGCGTCATGTGTGGATGTGTATTGCTATGGTTTTCCACATCATGACCTTCTTCATAAATTTTTTTTACAAGTTCAGGATATTTATCAATCCAAAGCCCCGTCAAAAAAAATGTGGCCTTTACATTTTTATCTTTTAATATCTGCAGAAGTCTTTCTGTCTTATCACTGCCCCATGATGCGTCAAACGATATGGCAACCCTTTTATCAGGAATATCAACACTGTAAATCGGAAGCTGTCTGTTTATATTAAATAGCGTACTTATAACAGGTGGAACACCGTAATTTGTGTATAAAATAGATATAAATGCTAGTACGAAAACCGCTAACAAGTTTATGATGACGCTTTTTTTGATATAATATATCTTCACAAAAAATAACCTCCCAACTACGAATCTATAATAAATTTATTCCTTTGGGAGGTTATTATTACTATTTTATAGTAAGTTTAATATTGGCAATGGATCGCTTAAGTCCTTTAAGACAATATCTGCCCCTTTCACTGTTTCATAATTGCCAACTCCAATAGACACCATTCCTGCTCTATTTATGGCTTCAATACCAGCTTTAGAATCCTCTATTCCTATACATAATTTAGGTTCAACGTCAATTCCTGCGGCAGCGTTTAAGAAAATTTCCGGATCTGGTTTGCCATTTTTTATTTTTTCTGCATCCACAATGTAGTCAAATGTCTCAATGAGGCCAAGGTTTGAAAGAACGGTTTTTGCATTCTTGCTTACAGAAGCCACAGCTATTTTTATTCCTCTATCTTTTAATTCTCTTATTAAGTCTACTACACCAGGAAGTAAATCCTTAGATGTCATTCTCTTTATCATCTCTTTGTAGTATTCATTTTTTTTATCTGGCAGATAATACTTTTCTTCTTCACTAAAGAATTTATCGCTTTTCTTCAAAATTATCTCCAATGACTCAATTCTGCTAATACCTTTCAAATTTTCATTTATTTCTCTGTCAAAATATACATTTAATTCATCAGCCAACTTTTTCCATGCCAAATAGTGGTATTCAGCAGTATCCGTAATCACACCATCTAAATCAAATATCACGCCTTTATGTTTAACACTTTTGTTTATCAACTTTTTTCACCTCTTTTTCAACTTTATTGCCATTCAAAAGCGTTATTTCTTCATCGTAAACATGAATTTTCAACATCTCACCTTCAAGCAATAAAAATGACGCTTTTTCTTGGGTAATGCTCACATGTATTTTACAATTTTTATATCTAATGTTGTACGATAAAGACTTCCAACTTTTAGGTATATTAGGCATAAAATGAAGTCCATCAGGATATGTCATCATTCCACCAAATCCACTTATGATTGCGCTCCAAGCACCAGCCATGCAAGCAGTGTGTATCCCATCTTTCACATTCCCATTGTAATCATCAAGATCCATTCTCGCCGTCATCATAAAATATTCGTAGGCTTTATCATAATATCCGATCTCATTTGCAAGAATACTGAATATGGCTGGTGAAAGCGATGAATCATGAGTCGTTATTGGCTCATAGTAATCGTAATTTCGTTTAATTTCATCAATGCTAAATAATTCTCTTCTTAGGTACATAAGCAATAAGACATCAGGTTGTTTGCATATCTGATATCTGTATATATTTAGATAATGTCTGTGAAGCAACAAGGGTTTTTCGCTTTCTAAATCTTTGGCATTTAATCTCTCTTTATAAAGAAAGCTATCGTCCTGTGGAATAATTCCAAAATCATCTGAATAAGGCAAATACATGTTCTGTGCTGCGTAATTCCATTCATTTAGCTCTTCATCAGCAAGTCCAATCTTTTCTTTAATGTTAGCATAATATTCCGGAGCTTTTTTAGCCATTTCCTTGGCAACAAAGTATGCATACTCTAAGTTCATTTGTGCCATATAGTTTGTATACGCATTGTTGTCAACCAATGCCGTATATTCATCAGGTCCTGTTACGCAATTCAAGCAAAATTTATTATTTTTCAAAGGAATATATGCACCTATGCTTATCCATAGCCTTGCAGTTTCAAAAACAATCTCCGCACCGTACTTGTACAAAAATTCGTAATCTAAAGTTGCTTCAACGTATTTTTTTATAGCCAAAACTATATCAGAGTTTATGTGATATTGAGCTGTTCCAGCTGGAAAATAAGATGAACATTCCGGTCCATCTATCGTCCTCCAGGGATAAAGGGCACCTTTATATCCCAATTCCTTCGCCCTTTTTCTGGCCGCATCTAACAATTTGTATCGAAACATTACAAAGTTTTTGGCGATCTCTGGTTTTGTGTAGAGAAAAAATGGCATGATATAGACATCAGAGTCCCAAAAATAGTGTCCTTCATATCCTTCACCAGTAAGACCTTTGGCACATATATTCGCGATATCATTTTTGGCTACAGACTGCAACAATTGAAATTCGTTGTACCTTATGCCTTGTTGCATAGAAATATCGCCGTCTATTTCCACATCTGCATCCGTCCAAAATTCATTTAAATAATCAAACTGCTCCTTAAAGATGATATTTACTCCATCCGATTTGGCATTTATGACCTCATGTACCGAACTATCAATAAGCTTATCCTCTAAACATTCTCTTGATGTGTAGTACGAAATAAACTTATCAAGCTGAAAAATTTTATCTTTTTCAGCATCAATAGAGAATTCAAAACCTATTTTATCATCTGAGTTGTAATTTTTAAGTTCATAATGGCAATCAGTTTTTACATCATGGTTTACAGAACAAATGTATTTTAGCTTACTTCTTTTTGTAGTTTGCATTAACCATCCCATATATCCGTCAATGTGACTGTCAATGGTATTTACGACTTTTCCTCTCATGTTATTTCCTACGCGCATGTCATCTGTCTCATTCCCGTAATATACATTTCCATCAATTTCGGAAATCAATTTTATCTTCCCACTAAAATTTAACGGTCTAAAGCTAAAAACTATAACACCTAAATGTTGCCTTTTAAAAGAGATCAATCTTTTTACAGTTATATCCAGCTTTTTCCCTTTTTCAGTCTCCCAAACAATCTTTCGCTCTGTAAAACCTTCCTTCATATTCAGTGTTCTTTCGTATTGAATTAGATTGCCTTTCAACAAGTCAAATGGCTCATCATCTACTAACAATTTTACAATTTTGCTATCAGCAACATTTACCATTGCTTCACCGTAAGTTGGAAAACCATATCCGCCTTCTGCATAATTGATATCATAGATTTCATAAAATCCGTTAATGTATGTTGCATTAAATGATGTACCATTAGGACCTGAATAACCTTCTTCAAATGTGCCTCTCATACCAAAATACCCATTTCCTAAAGAAAAAATAGTTTCATTGCGATAATTTGTTTCTATATGGAATTTGCTTTCTATTATCTTCCATTCATCATAAGGATATATTGATTTTTTCATCTGAACCTCCACGCTTTCTAAATAAAGTCGACAAACCTATTTTATTGCACCAGCCATGACACCTTTAATGATGTATTTTTGTGAGAACAGGTAAAATATAATTACCGGTATTATCGTCAGCACTAAACCTGCTAATGCCAAATTCCACTCTATAGTAAATTCTCCAAAGAAGAAAAACGTCGACAGCGGAATAGTCCTAAGGTTAGGACTGCGCAATACCAACGACGGAAGCAAATAGTCATTCCAAAGTGATATAACATTCAATATAGCTACAGTCACAATAATAGGCTTAAGATTAGGAAAAACTATTCTCCAAAACAATTGAAACTTATTGCATCCATCAATCGTAGCAGCTTCCTCCATTTCAAGCGGAACATTTTTAATAAATCCATGAAACAAAAATGTAGACATGCCTATGCCAAAACCTATATTCATAAAGATAAGCCCATATCTCGTATCAATCAGCGAAAAATTCGTCCCCGAAATCTGCCATTTACTTAAATACTGCACTAATGGTATCATGACAGATTGAAATGGTATCAGCATTGTTGCAACAAATGTATAAAATATAATATTGGAAATAGTCGTTTTATTCCTTTCGAGAACCCATGCCGCCATCGATGACAGCACGATTATAAACACAACACTTGTAACTGTTATAAACAAAGAATTGCCCAAAGCAGTCAAAAAATCCATCTTTTGTATTGCCTGAATATAATATGTGAAATTTAAGGCCTTAGGTAGACTTAATTCACTTGTAAATATTTCTTTTCTATCTTTAAAAGAATTAATAATCATAATATAAACAGGAAATATAACAAATAGTGTCAATACCCAACCGAATATTTCTAAAATAGTCATATTCTTCTTGGCTTTTTCCATCACATCTCAACCTCTCTTTTCTTTGTTAAATACACCTGAACAAGTGTAATAGCCATGATTACGACAAAAAATACAACAGCTTTTGATTGAGCTATGGCATATTGATTGTGCTTATATGCCGTTTGCACAATATTCATCGTCAATAATTCTGTCGTACCATAAGGTCCGCCGTTTGTAAGCGATAAATTTGTATCATATTGCTTAAATGAATTTGACAAAGTTATAAAAAGGCTTATGGTAAAAGAAGGAACAGTAAGTGGTAGTATGATGTTAAATAGCCTTCTCACAGGTCCTGCACCATCAATAAGAGATGCTTCGATTATGTCTGGATTAATGCTTTCCAATCCTGCAATATATATGATCATTACGTATCCTGACATTTGCCATGCTGATACAATCACAATGCTCCAAAAGGCCATATTAGGATCATTTATCCAATTAAAGAATATATTTGAGGCGTGTAACACAGTCCCTAACTGAACAAACAGTTTTGTAAATATAAATTGCCATATAAATCCTAATATCAAGCCACCTATTAAATTAGGCATAAAGAAAATCGATCTTAAAATATTTCTAGTCTTCATTTTTCTTGTCACAAGAAGCGCTAAAGAGAAACCAATTATATTAGAAACTATTACCATAATAATCGCATATTTAAAAGTCAATAAAAATGCACTTAAAAAATTCTGATCTCTAAACACCTTTAAATAGTTGCTAAATGCTACAAATTTTGAACCAAAAAACGAAAAACCATCCCAATCTGTAAAAGAATAAATTATGCCTAATATAAAAGGAATTATTACTACATTTATAAAGATAAATAGTGATGGTATTAAAAATAGCCAAAACGTCAATGTATTGCTATTTTTTTTCATATTTTCACTCCTATCGTATACACATTGATTTAAATTAGGACATACTTCTCGACCATGTGCAAAAGAAGTATGTCCTATAAGCTAATTACTTGCCAGCATCTTGAACCCAAACATTTGTCAATTCTGATAAGAATTGATCGTCATTTTTTATAAGTCCAGCATAATACTTTTGAATGACATTAGAACCATCAACATCTATTCCGTTAGGGAAGTAATTGTTGTACACCCATGGAATGATTTGACCTTTATCAACATACTGAGCAACTTCCGCTGCCAGTGGAGCCTTTGGAGCCTTTACTCCTTTATATGCTGGAATAAACTTTAAAGTATCTGCAGAATATTCTTGTCCTTTATCGCTTGTAATCAACCAATCCAAAAATTCAATTGCAGCTTTTTGTTGTTCTGGCGTTGCATATTTATTTACACGCCATGCAGTAGCAGTACCAACAGCTAATTTTGTATTTCCACCTGTCGGGAATGGAATAATTCCATATTCAAAATTTGGTTTATCTTGATCCAAGACTGATTGTACCCAGTCACCTTGGTGTATCATAGCATATTTGCCACTTGCAAATCCCGCCACTTGATCATCGTATGAATCAAGTGCATTGTTTGTATATGGTTTTATCTTATCCATATCTTTTATCCATTGCACTACACTCGGTATGTCTTTCATAGTAATTTGCCCTTTGTCAAGTTTCTCTATATCTGTCTTGTAATTTGGATCAACTGCAAAAGCCCAGTTAAAAGGATGTATAAATGAGAAATATGTCTCTTTCGCAAAAGCAATAGGTTTAACAACTCCATTTAATTTTGACAATTTTTCACATGCATTAACTAAAGCATCGATGCTTGTTATTGATGCTGGATCTATGTTTGCTTCTTTAAACAAATTTTTATTGTAAATCAAACCATAGCCTTCAACTGCTGAAGGAAGACCATATAACTTGCCATCAACAGTAACATCGTCTTTTACTCCATCTGCCAACATTTCAGCCGCTTTTGAATTTTTTATTTCAGCCATATATGGTTGAAATTTAGGAGTATCTGGTCCTGCAATAGTAAATATCGTAGGTGCTTTTTCTGGTGATGCAGAAAACTGCGATTGTAATACAGTAGCAAAATTATCTCCTGAAGTACCTAAAAGTTTCACTTCTACTTTATCCTGTGATTTGTTGTAGTCATCAATTATAGTTTGGAGATCAGACTGTATTTCGGTTTTGCTTTGCATCACTGTTATGGTTATCTTGCTATTTTGGCTGGAAGCTGTTCCATTTTGACTAGTTTTGCTATTATTGCTTGATGAACATCCTGTCACTAAGGCAATTATTAAGATCGTCGAAATTAATAAACTTAATATTTTTTTCATACAAACGCTCCTCCTATTTTTTAATTTTTATGATGATTGTAAAATCACAATTGAAGTTTTTTTAGCACCTCCTTTTAGTTTTTCCAAGATGAGCAATATCGACTTATTATACATAAAGTAAAAATTTGACTTAAATTCAGCAAGCATTGATACAACAAATATTCTATTAAAAAATATATTTAACAATTTTAATGTTTTACTTGATTGCTTGCCAAATTTAAGCTTAATAAAGCATAACTGTAACCGCTTACAGTTTCTTGACAAATAAAAGCTACAGTTTTTATATCATCCAATCTAAAATAGACTGTCAATAAACACAATCTGTAACCGCTTACAGTTATATTGTAACATCTTTTTTAAAAATAATCAATAGTTTTTAAATTATTTTTTTAATTTTTTTGTGCATTTCTTTAAATGCAGGACTGGCGAATAATCAATCTGTGCTTTAAAATAACTCTCTTTTCAGATATTTTTTTATTGTCTATTATCTTTATCAACATGCGAGCTGCAACAGCGCCAATATCGTACATAGGCTGCGCAACAGTAGTTAAAGCTGGCCTCGTCACCTCTGCCAAGTCGAGATTATCAAATCCTATTATAGAAACATCTTCCGGACATCTTAGACCAGCGTCATAAATGGCATTAATAGCACCCATAGCCATTACATCACTGAAGGCAAAGATAGCATCTGGTTTAACACTGCCTTTTAGCATTTCTTTTGCAGCTATATAGCCACCTTTTGCTTTAAAATTACTTTCTTTTATCAACTCATCATATACTTTAAGACCAGCTTCTTTCATAGCATCGAGAAATCCGTAAAGCCTATCAACACTATCAACAGTTTCTTTCATACCGTTCAAATCGCCATGGATGACACCTATTTTTTTGTGACCTTGCGATATCAAATATTTTGTAGCGTCATAAGCAGCTTTTTTATTGTCTATTACTACATACGGCACATCATAATTCGTCGCTCTTCCAGCTAATACTAACGGTATTTTTCTGTCTTTGAAAATATCATATATTTCATCCGAAAAATAATCGCTATGGAATATTATGCCATCCACCCATCTGCTTTTCAACATATCAATGTACTGTATTTCTTTATCTCTGGAGTTATCGGCATTGCAAAGAATTATATTGTACTTATATATATTGCATACATCTTCTATTCCGCGAACAACTTCACTATAATACGGGTTAGATATGTCAGGAACTATTAAACCTATAGTGTTTGTCTTCTTCATGGCCAAACTGCGAGCCAATATGCTTGGCTCATAGCCAAGCTCTTTTGCCGCTTTCAATACACTTTCCCTTGCCTTTTCGCTGACGTATGGACTATTATTAAAAACTCTTGAAACAGTTGCTGTTGAAACGTTCGCCAGTTTTGCTACATCATCTATATTTGCCATACAGACCACACATTCCCTTCGCAATTAACTTAGAGTCATAATGCATATAAAATAGTAACCGCTTACAATTATATCACATTCATTTTAATACATCAACACAAATCATTTAAGACCTGTTGTAGAAATCCCTTTGACAAATTGTTTTTGGAATACGAGAAATATAAGTATCATCGGCAACGTCAAAAGTATAGCGCCTGCCATTACTTGATTCCAAAATTGATAATACTGTCCGTAGAATGAATTTAATCCAACTGGCAGTGTGTACATATTATCGCTGGACGTCAAAAGACTTGGCCACAAAAAACTATTCCAATTGCCTGTAAACATGAATATAAACTGTGTTGTAAGAGCAGGCTTCGACAATGGTAAAACTATTTGCAGAAAAATCCTAAATCTAGACAATCCATCTATCGTTGCAGCTTCTTCCATCTCTTTCGGAATAGATAAAAAGAATTGTCTCATTAAAAATATTCCAAAACTGCTGGTTAAAAACGGTATAGTAAGCCCCCAATAAGTATTCACCCATCCTAATTTGCTTAATAAAATATACGTTGGCACCATTACAACCTGTCCAGGCACCATCATAAGCGCCAACACAATAATGAATAGGAAATTACGTCCTGCAAAATTAATTCTGGCAAGAGCGTATCCAGCCATTGAATTAAACAATAAATTTCCAAATGTAACTGCGATAGCAACAATCAAACTATTAAAGAACCACTTCAGAAATGGAAACTGACTTATAATCATGTTATAGTTACCAAACGTTAAATTCCTCAAATTAACGCTTAAACTATCTATTTCGCTTGTAGGTTTAAGCGAAGTTATTATAGACCAAATGAAAGGCCCTAATGTGATTGCAGCATAGACTATGGCTATCAAATAGAGAATAAATCTGAATGCTTTAGACATAATATATTTACCTCCTAATACATTTCTTCTTTAAATAATATTCTTTGCAATAGTGTTAAAAGCAAAATAATTAGAAATAGTACAAAAGCCATAGCTGATGCGTAACCCATGTTAAAATCTTTAAACCCTGTTTTATATATGTCAAGAACCACCGTCATCGTCGCATCAAGAGGTCCTCCACTTCCTCCTGACACAACGTACGCCTGATCAAAAATTTGAAAAGTGCCTATCAATGAGACTACAAGGTTAAAGAATACAACGTGTCTCAACAATGGAAGAGTTATATTTACAAATCTTTGAAATTTATTTGCGCCATCTACTTCTGCCGCCTCATACAATTCTGCAGGAATGTCTTGAAGCCCTGCCAAGAATATTACCATATAGTTTCCAACTGATGACCAAATAGCCATCATCATGATTGACGGCAAGGCAAAATTGACATTGTTAAACCATGCTTGACCATGTATACCGATTTTTGACAAGATTATATTGACCAATCCATCTGCTTTAAATAAATACAAAAAAATAACTGACACAGCAACTGTCGATGTCACAGTAGGTATATAATACGCAACTCTAAAAAAGGTTTTTCCTTTAATGTCTGAATCAACGACTAATGCAAGGATTAATGCTATAAATAATTGCGTAGGTACCACAAACAATGAATATATCGTTGTATTAAGCAATGCCCTTTTAAATGTTTGATCATTTAACAATCCTATATAATTTTTAAACCCTACCCAGTGGCTTGATAAAGGATTTAAGTATGAAAAATCTTTAAAGCTTATTATAAATGCATAAATTAATGGTCCAATAATAAATACAGAAATAGAAATAACAAAAGGCATCATAAAGGCATATCCCGAAATAGCTTCGTTTATATATCTTTTCTTTGAAATTGAATGAGCTTTCATACTGAGACTCTTCCTTTCAATCCATTAATTGCAAAAAATCAAACATCAAAATCTTTATGCAGCACCATTAAGGTGCTGCATAGCATCATTGTCCAAGCTGCTTCTGTGCATTATCAAGTGCTTCTTGAGCATTATTTGCCTGCTTCATTATAAGCGAATCTGAAGCTTTATTTGCTGCATCAGATACTTTTGTACCAAGAAGTCCAAACTGCCATGGGTATGAATAAGCTGCGCCATCGATAAATGCCACTCTATCTGGATATTTTGCTCTAAATCCTTCTTCCATAGACTTCCTTGATGGAAGGGCAAGACCTGAATCAACCACAAATTGTTGCCCTTCTTTTCCAGTTAAAAACTCCAATAATTTAAATGCATCATCTTTATTTTTGCTGTTTTTATTCATTACATAAGCAACAGTAAAAGCTAATGTTGCCTTTTGTTTGCCTCCAGGAAGCTCAGCTATTCCGTAATTGAGGTTTGGATCTTTATCCTTTAAAAATGGTATCATCCATCCTCCTTCAATGGCCATTGCAGCTTTTTTAGCAGCAAATACATCGCCATTCCACCCTCCACCTAAATTCTGTGGTGTATCCGCCACTTTATCTTTAGTAATAAGCCCTGTGTAAAAGTCAAGTGCTTGAGCATTTTCTGGAAGATTTAAAGTTACCTTTCCATCTTTATATACTGAGCCACCATTTTGAAGCATAAAAGCTTCTAACCTTGCAAGATCTGACGACAAAACCAAGCCTTTTACCCCATTCTTGGTCAATTTTTGAGCATCTGCTTTTAATTCATCCCATGTCTTTGGAGGTTCACTTATACCTGCAGCATTAAACATGTCTTTATTATAGAAAAGCGCTAATGTGTTATAATCCTTTGGAAGACCATATGTTTTTCCTTCCCACTGAAATGCTGAAAGCAACGATGGTTCGAAATCATTTACATCTACGTTGTACTTTTTGATATAATCATCTAATGGTTCTAAAACACCTGACGACATAAGCTGCGGCGCCGGCATGCTATCAAGATAGAAAATGTCCGGAGCTACATTCGCAGCAATTTCTGTTTGTAATTTTTGCATGTAATCGCCTACTATTGTTTCAATTTGCACATTAATATTAGGATATTTTTGCTTAAACGCAGCTAACTGATCATTTACAATTTTTGTTTCAGCAGGTGAAGAAGACCACATGCCAAGTTTTAAAGTTACAGGTTTTGCAGTGTCTTGTTTTTGAACAGAGCTAGTTTCATTATTGTTGCTATTGGAAGCAGTGTTTTGTTTTGCCGAGCATCCGGAAAGCAATGCGGCTATCAAAAGTATTGTAACGACAAAAATGCTTATAAATTTTTTACCCATTTTATTTTCTCCTCTCTTGATAAATTATGATTTTAAGCAAACTAAATATTCACCAATTTAAAGTAATCCTGAATCCCCCCTTATTCACAGTTATTTATCTTTATAGGCAAAGCAGCAATTTCTGCTTATGCCTATTGCACATCTAATTAACTTCAATATCTTTTCCTTTTATTTTTACTTTTACCTTTCTTCCGTTGCCTTCAAGAAGTTTTACATCTACATTATCTTTATAAATATTGATTTGAAGCAGATTGCCTTTCCAATAAATTTGATACGACAACTTTCGCCATTTCTCTGGCAACCATGGATTGATATTCAAAACGCCCTCTTTATCAATGTTCAAACCGCCAAATCCAAATACAGCAACCTGCCATGTGCCTCCGGCAGAAGCGGCATGGAGACCCTCTTTTGTGTTGCCTTGATTATCTACAAGGTCCACATTAGCACTCCTTATAAATGAATAATACGCGTTCTTATAATCACCAACTTTTAAACCCATGATAGAATACATACTTGGACCTAACGAAGATTTATGCATCGTCCTCTTTTGATAGTATTCATAGTTTATCTTTTTAGTCTCATAGTCAAATTCTTCACCTAATAAGAGCATAAGCATCACTACATCAGCCTGTTTTACAAGTTGCGTGTCATTTAATTTTGTGACATCTACGTCATCAGGCCATATCGGCATATTATTCTCATCAAACTTATCTATTACGTAATCTTTTCTCTTGAAATAGCCTTCAAACTGCTCTAAGATCTTTTTTTCTCTATCAAACGGTATATAAATTTTAGAAATAATACCTTTCCAGTTTTTCAGTTCATCTTCTGTTAAACAAATCTTAGATGACAACATTTCATATGTTGATGGATAGTCCTTTTTCAAAATTTCAACGAATTCAATTGCTTTTTGAATATTCCACCTCGCAAGATAATTAGTATATGAATTATTATTTACATGCTCGTGAAACTCATCAGGGCCAATCACATCATTTATTTCATACCTATCTAACGAATCATTGTACTCGCATCTTGATACCCAAAACCTGGCAGTTTCTAATATCATTTCTATCCCGTATTCAAGCATAAAATCTATATCATCTGTGGCTCTGTAGTACTCAAAAACAGCGAAAGCAATATCGGCAGTTATGTGGTATTCTATATCTCCAGTCCATATCCTTACAGGATTGCCTTTATAATCAACACCCCATTGTGGTGTCTCTTCATTTCCTGTGTCAGCAGATTCCCATGGATATTGAGCCCCTTTATATCCATTTCGTATGGCATTTTGTCTTGCCGCATCCAAAAGATTGTATCTATACATAAGAAGTGTTTTAGCTGCTTTTGGATACACGTATATAAAAAATGGAAGCATAAATATTTCTGTATCCCAAAAAACATGGCCTTTGTATCCTTCCCCGTGGAGAGCTTTTGCTGCAATGCTTACCCTATGGTCACTTTCGTTAACAGAGCTCATCAGATGAAATACATTGAACCTCAAAGCCTTATCTGCCTCATTATCACCATCTATCTTAATGTCCGCAACATTCCAAAGCTTTTCGTATATTTCAATGTGCTTTAGAAGTTCATTATCTATACCCTCTGAAGCAAAATTGTAAACATCTTTCTCAACTTTGCTTTTAATCTTTTCCTTTGCTATATCCCTTGATGTGTAAATTGAAACAAATTTGTCTACTTCGACAGTTTTATTTTCAGCCACATCAAACTCATAGTATTCTGAAGATATTTCACCTAACGGAGCAAATCTTTTATGCTTTACAATATTATCTCCATCATCGCTGCGATAAATTTTTACATAGAAGCCTGTTCCAATTCTTGCATCATCATCTCTTGTGGCTGTTTCAAGATAACAACCACCATTGACAAAGTCAGTATTTTCAACAACACGTAAATGTTTTGTTTTATGTGCTGGATTTTCTTTTGAATTTAACACAGATCCATCAATTATGCTTTCTACAGCAATGGTACCACTATAATTCACAGGTGTTATAAATAGCTTTATAGCAGCACGATGAACGTTATGTTTGCTTAAAAATCTGTACCCTTCTATATGGGTAATCATTCCAGAATCATCTTTTAATGTAATGCCTCTAAACAGGATTCCATGTTTCATATCTAAAATTCTGATAAAATCTAAGATTTCACATTTATCAGGATTTAAATTTTTTCCATTAACATATATCTTTATGCCAACCCAATTTTGTACATTGACCAATTCCCTTACTTGAGCTTCTGACTTATCAAAAATTCCAGCAATAAAGTTACCTGGGCACTCATCATCAGCGCCTTCTTCAAAACTTCCTCTTACTCCCATATATCCATTTGCAAGAGTAAAATTTGTTTCATACCTTTGATTTAATTTTTTGTCATATCGGTCCTGCGAAATAAGCCATTTATCATCGCTTAACAACTTATTTATATCGTCAACAAATGTGTATCTAGTCACACGTATACCTCCTGCCAAATAATGTATCCGAAACGTTTTGGTGACTTACTAAAAAAATTATATTTTTTTTGCAGATTGCCGAATAACAAGCCTATGGGGTACTACGATATGTTTTGGTTTTTCACCTTTTATTATCGATACAAGATGTCTGGCCGCCATATAACCTATTTTATAATTTTCCTGCCTTATTGTTGTCAAACCTGGAGTTATCAGTGATGATAATTCAATGTCGTCAAAACCAACTATAGATATATCGTCAGGAACACGCATGCCAAGATCTTGTGCAGCCTTTAATGAACCTATAGCCATCAAATCTGAAGCGTGAAAAACTGCAGTGATTTCTGGATTTTCAAAAATCATCTTTCTGAAACAATTATATCCTCCATCTTGAGTAAAATCATCAAAAACAACATATTCGTCTTTATAAGGAATATTGTTTTTGTAAAGCGCTTTTTTATATCCTTCCAATCTTTCAAAACTCACTGCAGCATCATTATGCCCGTTTATAAAACCGATATTCTTATGCCCCAATTTTACTAAATAGCTTGTTGCCTCAAAAGCAGCTTGCACATTATCTGAACTGACATAGCCTACTTTATCATTTAATATAGGAATATCTATCAACACAGTTGGAATATCTGTGTTTTTTATCTCCTCTATATACGGATCGCTTAATTTTAAACCCTCCACAATAGCGCCATCAACTTTCCTGTCATTGCATAATTTTTCATAAGGCGTCACATCTTGTGAAGCCGGATCAACCGTATACAATATAAGGTCGTATTTATCTTTTCTTAAACCCGCCTTTATACCTGCCAATATCTCCAGAAAAAATGGATGGTACGCACCTGGTTTAATAAGTTCTGAAACAACCAGACCTACTGTGTGAGTCTTATTGGTCACTAATCCTCTTGCAATAGAATTAGGAGAATAGTTTAACTCCTCAGCTATTTTCTTGATTTTTTCTCTTGTTTCTTCACTTACATCCGGATATCCGTTTAAAGCTCTGGAAACCGTAGTTACAGAAACACCTGCGTATTTTGCAATATCTTTTATAGTAACTGCCATTACATATCCACCTTTTCCAAAACGTTTTGGTTTAATTTTATTGTATACCATTTCTTTTTATATGTCAAGTGAACGTGACTTAAATTTTTTAATAAAATTCCAATTGTCAAAAGCAATTATTTACCTTTCGACAATTGGAATACTTATTTTTTCAATTCTCCTTCATCGATACTGCCATCTGCAATGCGTCAACAGGTTTAAAATTGTAATTTATATAGTATACACTTGATTCCTTTGTCCAGTAAATGTTAGTTGTAGTTTTATTTTTAGATACATTTACAACAATCAAGCCTTTGTTTAGCGGAACAGGCAAATTGTAATTTTGTAAATATTTTACCATCTGCTTTGCCAAATCGATCTGAGGCTTGTCAGGTGAATTAACTTCAACAGTCCATCTGCCCTCTCTCCATTGTACGCTGTACTTACCTTTCCCTTGATAAACCTCTCCCCATATAAAATCTTTATAATCAAGCTTTTGACTCTGTTTATCGACTATAAAACCATTATTCTGCCGAATCGCATTTACATAATTTTCCGCATCAATATCTGAGGCGAAAAGAAAACCTCCAAAATCGCCCAAAATATCGTTAGCATCAATATTGGCCGAATCTATCTTAGTATTTTTTAAATCATATGTTTTATCAGATATAATCAAATCAACATTGTAGCTATCGTTAAACTTCCCCATTTCAGGCACAGCAGTTACATACATATTTTTTTTATCCTCTGGCAAAGGCACAACCGTAGGAGCATAAATCTTAATTATTGCATTACTTTCAATGTCTTTTAAAGCATCTATGATAATCGGATTTACATATTCAATATTTTTTTGATTATTGTCCTTTCTTATAGGATACTGCTGCTGCCACGTTTGCCCCCCATCAAGTGTGTTTAATATTAGTCCATTGCCATTTTTCGTCGATGCAATCCAACCATTGTAAGTATCTACGAACGTCATCGGAATAGGCCCTTCAATTATGCTTTCTAAGTCAAATTGCGGAACAGGATAACTGCTCCACGTATTTCCGCCATCGGTAGTTCTCGATATCAAAAACTTGTCACTGTCATTTTTCGGATTTAGCCCAATGGCAAAAGCAGTTTCTTTATCAACAATATCTATCGAGCTTAAATATGAACCTAAAAAATTATTGGTTTTATGACTACCGTAAAAACTACTAAAATTTTTTTCTTCAGCCAAAGCAGTCCAATTTTTCCCACCATCTGAAGTTTTTAAGACTAAATATGGCTGTTCCTCTGCCGATGTCCATTTTCCTCTATAAACGGCCCATATATTGTTTACATCTAATGCATAGATCTCTACAGTCCATTGTCCTTGCAAATATGGATTGTAAACAAAATTCCACGAAATTCCACCATCTCTTGTATAATATATACTATTATTGTACGATGCAAATCCATGGTATTGATCGACAAAATCATAGGAATCAATTTTTATTTTAGTGTTTATACTTTCCCACGTCTGTCCTCCGTCGTTAGTAATATAAAGTTTACCTTCGTGGGTACCATAGCCTCTATCCACCGTTACAAACTTTATGTTTTCAATATTCACATTCATTTTAGGCAATTCAATCCACGTCTTACCACCATCTGTCGTCTTCAAAATAGATCTGTCAGATGATATGGCCCAACCATAAATAGAATTGGCAAAATCAAATCCTATTATATTAAAAGAGCCCGTATGTTCAACTGTCCAGTTTTTACCTCCATCATTTGTAGACAAAATAATTCCTTGTCCACCAGCCCATCCATCTTTTCCATTTATAAAGTAAATCGCCTGAAGACCAAATTTGGGCGCATTGTTTAGATTATAGCTAAATTCAACATTTCTATTGATTTTATACGTAGTATCGTTAATGCCATTTTCCTGATTTTTGTTTATGCCACAACCAGTCAAGAAAAATATTAATATTACAAATAGCACTGCAAATCTATACGATAATCGCCACATAGTCGTGACTCCCCTTTTTATCTTTCTAAATAAATTTTAGCAGACATTTAAAAGGATTTTATAAAAAAATTATTAAATTTTGATGCCGTACGGGCATACCCTGATACATATTCCGCAAACAGACCCTCGTCCTATGTGTTTAAAATTTTTGTTCATGTACTCACTGCATGCATGTGCATCAACAATTTCCTTTCTATCCATTCCAACTTTCCACAATCTGCCGTGCAGTGCCATTGCTGGACAACTTGTTACGCACAAATTGCAATCACCGCATCTGCTTTCAGTAACAGGAATACCTGGATTTAAATTAAAATCAGTCAATACCGTGCCTAGCCTTACTCTTGGCCCATATTTTTCAGTGACCAAAAGTCCATTTTTCCCAATCCATCCTAATCCAGCCATTGTTGCAGCAGTTTTATGCTGAAATAACCCTCTGTACTCTCCAAGTTCTTTTATGGACTGAGATGCAGGCACAGCCAATGCATTGTAGCCCCATTCCTCCAGCAAAAGCACAGTTTTTAATGTGATTTGGTCTATCAATGTATTCACAGAACGGTAGTGATGAAAATACGTATAAGTTGGTTTATCATCAATTTCATTAATTATCCTATCCGACAATTTTATTAAAACAGTTATACCATATTTTAAATCTTGCAAACTTTCAGGAAGCACATCACCAAGATAAGAGAATCCAACATCCGATGCACCCCAATCTTTAATTTTTTCTAAAATAATCATTTGTTTGTCCATTCACATCACCTTTTTAGTTTTATTCCAAAATAATTTTAACATATTGTTGTTAAGTAAAAAAAGAATAAATCATATATTTTTACGCAAAATTAGATATGGGAATAATTTTGAGGAGGTAAAAACATGGCAAGAGGAAGTTGGAATGATAAACCAAAAGTAGTGCCTGAAGCACATCAAGCACTGGATAATTTAAAATACGAAGTAGCAAAAGAATTAGGTTTGCCCGTAAAACAAGGATCTGAAGATTATTGGGGCACACTTACATCTCGCGATTGCGGTGCTGTCGGAGGACATATGCTAAAAAGAATGGTACACTACGCTGAATCCGCCATGTCAAATGGTGTTAGCATAAGCGGCGAAAAGACGACAAAAATTGGAAATGGTGCAGCAGGCAGTGAAGCAGAATACATGAACAAATGATGCTTTGGAGAGTATTTAAAATACTCTCTTTTTTTAATATATATTTTGTGGTAGAATATAAATAGCATACAACATGTTGTGAGAGGTGTGAAAGTTGAGTTATGAGATTCAAGAATTAGCAGAAAACAAATTGATAATTTTGTACATTTTAAATAGAATAGATATGCCTATTACAGGTGAACAGATAAACAGAATAATTTCTGATAACAACCTTATGAATTATTTCTATCTTCAGCAATACCTAAACGAATTAGAAGAAAGCAATTTTGTAGATCTTAGGGAAAATAAATACGTATTAACTGAGTTTGGTTTAAATGCATTAAAGTTATTCTTTAAGCACATTCAGGAAGAAACAAGAAAAAAAATAGATGAATACATAGTTATAAATAAGGAAAAATTCAGACAAGAATCACAGTATATAGCCACATATTATAAGAAGTCTGACAGAGAATACATCGCAAATTTACAAGTTGTAGAAAACGACATTGTCCTTATAGAGATAAATCTAAATTTAGTCAATGCACAACAAGCAAAGATCGTTTGTGATAACTGGAAGCAAAAATCAAATGACGTATATAATTATATTGTAAAAGCCCTTACGCCTCAAAAATGAGACCATCGGGCTCTTTTCCAACTTCTATCTTTCTTTCAATTTTGAGATTTTCTATATCCACTAAAATCAACTTATTTTCACCAGAAACTGTTATTAATGCATGATTCTTAAATACCCTTACATAAACCGGCATATAACCGCAAAAAAGTTCTGTACGTTTTTTTGTGTACAAATCAATTTTCATCAAGGTATTAGAGCATGAATTTACAACAAGTATATACTTTTTGAAAAATGCAACAGATATTGGTAATTTCCCACATTTAATATCATCGGCAAATGTATCATTAATTATGTCATATACGGATATTGAACCATCAAGTCCCGTCTCTAAATATGAGTTTGCCACGAATAAAAATTTTTCATCGTCTGATAAGCACATTCCAAATGGCTTTGATTTAACAGACAATGTTTTTTCTACATGTAGATCAATTGGATCTATCAATGAAATTGAATCAGAATTTGTATTTGATACAAAAATTTTATTATGCTTTTCGCTATATACTATAGATTGTGGCTGAAATCCCACATTAACCTGCTCTACTATCTTACCTGCCATTATGTCAAATACGCTCAGGCAATCTGCATCACCATTTAAAACATATATACGATTATTTAAAATCATACCATCGTTGGGAGAAGGTCCAATATATACAGTATCATGCAATCGAAAGTCATCAATGCCAATAATACTCATCGAATCATCAAACACATTTAGAGAATAAAGTTCTTTTCTTCTGCTATCAATAAGCAATCTATGGGGTCCTTTTTGCGGTATGTGGAATTTATCACTCTTATAAATAAAATCATCATTAATCAATTTAAGAAATGACTTTGTGTGATTGTCGCTTATATAGCTTATGGTGTCATCGCCTTTGTTGGCAACGAATATTTTCAATGTTCATCCCCCCATGCATATGCTAATTTATAATATGCACAGAAGGCATTAATGTCACAAAAATGGTCGGGGCAACAGGATTTGAACCTGCGACCTCACGGTCCCGAACCGCGCGCGCTACCTCTGCGCCATGCCCCGACGCATCTACAATTTTATCATAAACAAATTATTATATCAAGTACAATTTAAGAATTCGAATTCTCATCTTATCAAATATCTATGATCTTTTTATATAAGTCCTTTATATCGTACTTTATATGTTCGTCTCTGGCAATTCTCAAAAGTCTTAAGTATTCTTCCCTTGCAAAATCATATTTTAATTGTGCAAGCTTTGTTTTAAGGTAGTTGTCTTTCTCCACCCTTTCAAGGTATAATTCGCTCTCTTTAAGCCTCTTTAGTGCATTGTCTATCTCCTGTAAAAGATCTGCACTGTTATATTCCATACAACCACCTTCTAGAGACTGTAGTTTTTTATATTATATTATAGTCTTTATTATTTTATTACCTTTTTTAAATATGTTCTGACATGCCCTATCATATAAAGTGAACCGCAAAAAAGTATCAAATCTTTTTCACCGGCTTTTTTCAATGCTTCATTAATAGCATCATCTATGCTTTCAAAATATAATGGATTCACGTCTTTGATTTTTTCAGCTAATTCTTCTGCCGTATAAGCTCTGTCGCTTACAGGTTTTGTCGTTATCACAATATCTGCCAGAGGCACTATTAACTTAAGCATTTTGTCTGTGTCTTTGTCCTTCAACATGCCAATGACAAGCAACAATCTTTCATAAGAAAACAGATTTAAAGCTTCTTTTAATACCGACATTCCTTGAGGATTGTGGGCACCGTCTATCACGATAAATGGGCATCTGCTTAATACTTCGATTCTGCCAGGCCATCTTGCATCAGCAAGCCCTACTCTTATAGCATCTTCATTTATAGTTATACCTTGAGATCTAAGTTTTTCTACAGCCATTAAAGCCAATGAAGCATTGTAAATCTGGTGTTTGCCAATTATACATATCTTAAGATTTTTATAATCTCTGTAATTAAAAATCTGATATTCGCTGTTGGACTCTATTATTTCGACATCATTGATATCTAAAATATCCAAAGACGCTTTTTTAAGTTTTGCCACTCTTTCAATCACTTGCAACGCTTCATCTTTTTGGTAAAAACTTACTACAATTCCATTTTCTTTTATTATTCCAGCTTTCTCATAGGCTATCTTTTCTAAAGTATCTCCTAATTTGTCCATATGGTCATAATCTATTGTCGAAATCACAGAAACCAAAGAATTGTCAATGACATTAGTCGCATCAAAGCGTCCACCTAATCCTACTTCCAGCACCACAAAATCGACATTTTCATCGCGAAAATACTTAAATGCAATTGCAGTAATCAATTCAAATTCTGTCGGATGATGATACCCGTCAGCCAACAGCCTGTCAACAACATCTTTTACATATTCAACGTAATCTGTCAATTTATCCTTTGGAATATTTTCATTGTTTATCCTCATTCTTTCTTCAAATTCTTCCAAATATGGAGAGGTGTAAAGTCCTACTTTATATCCAGCATTGATTAAGATGCTATTTATAAAGGCACATGTAGAACCCTTTCCATTTGTACCTGCTACATGAATAAATTTAAGATTTTTTTGAGGATTTCCCATATATTCAAGAAGACGCCTTATGTTATCAAGCCCTAATTTTATGCCAAATTTATTAGTGTTGTGAATGTATTCTATTGCATCACTGTATTTCACATTATCATCCTCCGAAATTCAAAACCCCAGACAAGACATCAATTGTCTGGGGATGTTTTATAAAAATAATCCCATCATTATTTCATCTACGTATTCATTCCCGATTTTAAATTGTTTCTTTCTGCGTCCTTCTTCTTCAAAGCCGTATTTTTGATATAGATGGATGGCATTGGCATTAGAGCTAAATACACTTAAACACAGCTTTGAATAACTTCTCTTTTTGGCCCAATCAATAGCGTATTCAAATAGCTTAGAACCAATGCCTATATTCCTGTATTTAGCATCTACGCTTATGCCAATCTCACCTACGTGTTGAACTTTAGAAGATCTGCCGCCATAATATCTAAAAAGCGTAAGGCAACCAACTATTTGTCCACCATAATCAGCAACCAAAATCAAGTCTTTCCCACGATCAAGCCGCTTTATCATCTGTCTTTCCTCTTCTTCCGTCCATCCCGGCTCTTCTGAGACCATGTATATCTTCTCTTTTCCAACACTCTCGATTAGTTTCACTATTCCTTTAGCATCTTTGATATTTGCTTCTCGTATTGTTAAAGTCGGACTTTTTTCTATCCTTTTGAATAGTGTAAACACCATATTACCTCCTTTAGAGGCATCAAAATCATTTCATCAAATACTCAATACGCTCATCAAGATTTTTAAGCATTTCACTGTATTTTTCGTACTTTTCTCTTTCTGCGTCTACAACATGCTTTGGTGCCTTACCTATAAACTTTTCATTTTTAAGCATACCTTCAGCTCTCTTTATCTCGCTTAAAACTCTCTCTCTTTCAGATCTAAGCCTTTCTATCTCGTCTTTTATATCGATTAAATCTTCAAGAGGCATTACGACTAATGCACCTTCAATTGACCCTGACATGGCTTTTTGAGGCAACATATCTTTATCTTTAATATACATCACTTCGCTGGCACCAGCAAGTTTAGTAATATAATTCTCTCCATCTTTAAATATTTTTATAACATCCTCTTTGTCTGTATTGATTATAACCCTCGCCTTTTTTGACGGTGTTACAGAAGCCTCTGCCCTTAGATTTCTTATTGTCTTTATTGCGTCCATTATTAATATAACATCTTTTGCCTCTTTTTCAAAGATCAAATCTTCTCTGTATTCAGGCCATTTGCTAAGCATAATCGTATCGCCTTCATGTGGTATATTTTTAAATATCTCTTCTGTTATAAACGGCATAAAAGGATGCAACAATCTCAATGTATTATCAAGCACATATCTTAATACAGACTTCGTTATCTTCTTTGCTTCCAAATCATCGCCATAAAGGACAGGTTTGCTAAGCTCTATATACCAATCGCAGAACTCACTCCAGAGAAAATCGTACAATTTTCCGGCGGCTATCCCTAATTCGTACTTCTCCAAGTTTTCTGTTACTTCTTTTATTACATCATTCAGCCTTGTTAAAATCCATTTGTCAGCAATGTTGAGATTTTCCAAGTAAAGCGTCGTATCGTCACTTGTAAGGTTAAGCATCACATACCTTGATGCATTCCAAAGCTTGTTGGCAAAATTTCTACTGGCTTCCACTTTATCATCGCTAAATCTCATATCGTTTCCTGGAGCATTGCCAGTTATAAGCGTAAATCTCAACGTATCAGCACCGTACTTGTCTATTATTTCCAGAGGATCAATGCCATTACCTAAAGATTTGCTCATTTTCCTTCCTTGCGAATCCCTTACAAGGCCGTGTATCAAAACTCGTCTGAAAGGCACCTCTTTCATGAATTCTAAGCTCATGAAAATCATCCTGGCCACCCAGAAGAATATTATGTCATATCCAGTCACCAGCACATCGGTTGGGAAGAAGTATTTTAAGTCTTCAGTATCATCAGGCCAACCCATAGTTGAGAAAGGCCATAATGCTGAACTAAACCATGTATCAAGCACGTCTTCATCTTGATGTATGTTTTTGCTACCGCATTTTTCGCAACATACAGGATCGTTTTTAGAAACATTCACATGCCCACAATCATCGCAATACCATGCAGGTATCCTATGACCCCACCATAACTGCCTTGATATGCACCAATCTTTGATGTTTTCCAGCCAATTAAAATATATCTTTTCAAATCTTTCAGGTATGAATTCTATTTTACCTGTCCTTACAGCTTCAAGTGCTGGCTTTGCAAGTGGTTCCATCTTGACAAACCACTGCTTCGATAAAAATGGTTCAACCGTTGTGTGGCATCTATAACAATGGCCTACGCTATGATTTAGATCTTCTATCTTTACCAAAAGTCCCATATCTTTTAGCTTTTCGACTATCTTCTTTCGCGCCTCATATCTATCCAGTCCAGAGTATTCTCCACCATTTTCATTTATCGATGCGTCTTCATTCATTATATTTATGAAATCAAGGCCATGTCTCATTCCTATTTCAAAATCATTTGGATCATGCGCAGGAGTAACTTTTACAGCTCCTGTTCCAAATGTAGGATCTACGTAATCATCCCCTACGACCGGAATTTCCCTCTCGACAATTGGCAGTATAAGAACTTTGCCTATAAACTGTTTGTACCTTTCATCATTCGGATTGACAGCTACCGCCACATCTCCTAACATTGTCTCAGGCCTTGTAGTAGCTATTGTTATGTATCCCTCTTCACCTTTTACAGGATACTTTATGTACCAAAGATGTCCTGACTCATCTTCATGCTCTACTTCCGCATCTGACAATGCAGTTTTGCAACTGGGGCACCAGTTTATTATTCTGTCGCCACGATAAATAAGACCTTTCTCGTAAAGGGAAACAAAGACTTCTCTTACGGCTTTCGACAGCGCTTCATCCATTGTGAACCTCTTTCTCGTCCAATCACATGAAGAGCCTAATTTTTTAAGCTGATCTAAAATCCTGTTTTCATACTTTTCCTTCCATTGCCATGCTCTCTCTAAAAATTTTTCTCTCCCTATATCTCTTTTGGTAAGCCCTGTTTCTTCTCTGATTTGGTCGAGAACTTTAACTTCTGTAGCAATGCTGGCATGGTCTGAGCCTGGTATCCATAAAGTGACAAAGCCCTGCATTCTTTTCCACCTAATTATTATGTCCTGCATCGTATTGTCTAAAGCGTGACCCATGTGCAATTGCCCTGTGATATTTGGAGGTGGTATTACAATAGTAAATGGCTTCTTGTTGAAATCAATCTTTGGCGTAAAATAACCTTTTTCCATCCATTCTTTGTATATTCTATCCTCAAATTCTTTAGGATTGTACGTCTTAGAAATTTCCATCTTTATCTCCTTTCGATTTTATGTTTTGATAAAATAAAAAAACCTTTCCCAAAAGGGCGAAGGTTTTCCGCGGTACCACCTTATTTTATAACTTAAGCTGTATCGGGCATACCCGTTTAAGCCTACTTATGTTTCAGCTTACTTGCTCCAGTGCTACCTTCAATGTACTCAACAATAAGGAAACCTTTCAGCCTTGGGAATCCATCTCTTTTATCTGGTACACTTACTCCTCACTATCATAGCAAAATATTTTATTAATATTAATATATACATTAACTTACAAATTGTCAATATCACTTATTTGTCAACCATATCGAAATATTTAGTTGACAAATAAGTGCCGTATTTTGTATAATACAGATAAATTACGTTGGAGGTGAATCTTTTGAACTACCATTTAAAAAAACTGACATTATCATCTATGTTTGCATCAATCACTGTAGTACTAAGCTTCATAAGCATACCACTTCCTTTTTCGCCTGTGCCAATAACAGGTCAAACACTGGCATTAATGTTGTCTGGAAGCCTTTTGGACCCAATAACAGCTTTTTTAAGCATGGCTATCTATCTTGCACTCGGTGCAATAGGAATACCTGTTTTTGCAGGATTTCACGGTGGTATAGGAATACTCTTAGGTCCGACAGGTGGATATTTATTGGCTATGCCAATCGCATCATTTGTCACATCTACAATATTAAAAACTGAAAAGATAAGCTTTTTAAAGCTGATTATTTCTAATATAATCGGTGGCATAGTGATAGTCTATCTTTTGGGAGTTCTGCAATTAAGCATTGTAGCACAATTAAATTTAAAAAAAGCAGTTCTATTAGGTGCACTGCCTTACATACCAGGTGATTTCATAAAAGTTTTACTATCTTCATACTTGGCGTTAAAATTGATGCCAATATTAAAAAAAACACATAAAAACTGAAAGGTAGCACTTTCAGTTTTTATGTGCCATCATATTGACGCAAAATCTTTAGAACAGCCTGCACAGAAAGGCCTGTTTTTTCAGCTATTTTTTTTACATCATCTGACTCGATGTGAGATTTTAAAAATTTGCCATTCAGATAACCCATTTTGACTCTTACATCTCCAAATGGAGTCATAACGACTTTAAAATCTCTATCAAGAGCATATCTATCAACTTTATACTGCCTTAAGCCAAATGTAGATGTTTCTTCGAAAATTACTTTTCTTAAGTTCTCTAAATTTTCTTCCTTGCAAAGCACAGAAAGCATATTAGCAGGTCTTTGTTTTTTCATAAATATTGGAGTAATATAAACATCCAACGCTCCGTTTTTTAGAAGTCTATCAAATATGTACTGATAATACTCCGGACTCATGTCATCGATATTTGTCTCAACGATATAAATGTTTTCTACTTTTTTTTTAGTTCTACAGTACCTACAATCGTCCTTAATACGTTTGGCACTTCAAAATCTTTGTGTCCTGCGCCGTATCCTATAGATTCAAATTCACATTCCGGTATCGCTCCAAACTCATGAGCCAATGTTTTAGCTATTGCCGCACCTGTAGGCGTCACAAGCTCACCACATACTCCGTTGTCGTAGACAGGTATGCCTTTTAACAATTCTGCCGTAGCTGGTGCCGGAACAGGTATTAAGCCATGCTGGCTTTTCACAAACCCAGACCCTAAAGGCAGCTTCGAAAAGATGATTTTATCAGGTCTTATCATGTCTACAAGCACAGATGTCCCAACTATATCAATGATGGAATCTACTGCTCCTACTTCATGAAAGTGAACTTCATGAGGCGGCAAGCCATGGATTTTTCCCTCAGCATCTGCTAAATTGCGAAATATTTTAAGGCTCATCCCTTTTACATCATCATTTAGCAAACTGCCATTTATTATGTCCTCAATATCCTTCATAGTCCTGTGATGGTGATGTCCTTCATCAAAGTCCACTTTAAAGGTATTTGCAGTTATCCCATTCTTCGTAGTTGTTCCAATTTTTAAGCTGTATCCGCTTAAAGGAAGCTTATTAAGCTCCTCTTTAAATTTATCTACATCTATGCCATGTCCTAAAAGAGAGGAAATTGTCATATCGCCTGAAATTCCCGCAAAACAATCAAAGTACAAAAGCTTCATAATAGCTACTCTCCTATCTTATTTATTAGACTTGCAGAATACGCTGCGCCAAACCCATTGTCAATGTTGACTACGCTGACACCACTGGAACATGAGTTAAGCATAGCGAGAAGCGCCGAAAGCCCGTGAAAATTAGCGCCATATCCAACACTTGTCGGCACTGCAATGATTGGACATGCAACAAGTCCGCCTACAACTGTAGGCAAAGCACCTTCCATACCTGCAATACATATTATGACTCTAAAGCTCCTTAGTTCATCAATTTTGCTTATCAATCTGTGTATTCCAGCCACACCTACATCATATATACGTTTTACGGAATTACCCATAAGTTCAGCAGTTACAGCCGCTTCTTCCGCCACAGGAAGATCTGATGTGCCTGCTGCAACAACTCCTATTACACCCTTTGTCTTTTTTACCTCATCTGTTCTAATTGATATTATCCTTGCTACATCGTAATAAACAGCTTTATCACATACTTGTCTTACTGCCTCAAAATGATCTAAAGATGCTCTTGTACCTAATACATCGCTGCCTTTTTCATACATTCTTACTGCTATTTCTCTCACTTGTTCAGGAGTTTTTCCTTCACAGTATATAACTTCAGGGTATCCACGCCTTACTTCTCTATTGTAATCTATTTTTGCAAAACCCAAATCCTCGTAAGGAAGTTTTTTTAATGCCTCAACGGCATCTTCCAGCTTAATCAAACCATTATCATATTTCTCAAGTACATCTTTTATGTAATTATCGTACATCATTTATCAGCTCCGCCACAGCTTCATTCATGCTTCCAGTTCTATATCCTTCAAGATCCAGTGCTACATATTTAAAGCCTATCTCTTTCAATTTTGAAACTACATTTTTTCTCATAGACTCATCCAACATCATGTCAATCTGTCTTGGATCAAGCTCTATTCTGGCAATATCCCCATGATGTCTTACTCTAAAACCAATAAAGCCTAATTTTAAAAGATATTCTTCTGCTTTATCCACCATTGACAATTTTTCATCTGTTATTTCTTCTCCATAAGGAAAACGAGATGAAAGGCATGCATAAACAGGTTTGTTCCATGTTGGAAGCCCTAAAATTTTAGACATCTCTCTTATATCGTTTTTTGTAAATCCACACTCTAATAAAGGGCTTTTCACGCCTAATTCCCTTGCAGCTCGTCTTCCTGGCCTGAAATCTCCTGTGTCATCATAATTTGTACCATCCAAAACATGCTCAATACCTTCTTCTTCTGCCACATTCTTTAACTTTGAAAATAGTTCACTTTTACAATAATAGCACCTGTCTATAGGATTTTTTGAAAATCCCTCTATCTCCAGCTCCTCAGACCTTATGACTCTATGCCTTATACCAATTTCTTTTGCCAATTCCTGCGCTTCTTTAAATTCTCTTTGCGGATATGTAGAAGATGTAGCAGTAACAGCTACACATCTATCCTTAAGCACATCATAACAGACTTTTGCAAGAAAAGTGCTATCAACTCCCCCTGAAAAAGCTACGACAGCACTTCCAAGTTTCTCTATGTACTTCTTTAAATTTTCGTATTTTTCTTCCAGTTTCATAGCCATACCCCCTCAAAAAAATATAACACAAAAAACTCGAAAAACAAAACTTTCGAGTTAGATTTGTCTCATTGCTTTTTATTGTAAAGCCTAAATTCTATTGAATAAATAAAAAAGGCTACAAGTGCCAATAGCAAGGCTATTATCATAAGTGTAAGACCATAAGGCCAATCAAATATTGAAAAAATTATAGCTACATAAAAAAGAAGTGTTGCAGTTTTTCCAAATCTATTAGCAGGTATTGTAATATCTTTTCTTTTATACAAAATAAATGCACCTATTATCATTGTCACTTCTTTTATAATTACAATCAAAATAATGAAGAATGGTATTATTCCCTTGATCCAAAGGCTAAACAGAACAGTTATAATCATCAACTTATCCGCCAATGGATCCATCAATATACCTACTTTCGTTATCTGGTTGTAATGGCGAGCAATATACCCATCAAGCACATCAGTAAGTCCAGATATCAAGAATACTGCTGCGGCATAAATATTTCCATTGTATATGTAAAAAAAACTGTAAACAAAAACAGGTATAAGTACAAATCTAATCAACGTCAATGTATTCGGTATGTTCATAAAAGCACCTCTTAAATAAATATCGCTTGTATTGTATTATATTATTTATTTGACAAAAAGTAAATAAAGGCCTTCAAGGCCTTCACACAATTTTACCGTTTAATCCTATTTCAAAAACAAACTCATTATCGCACTTTTTACCATCGTTCATTTTTTCTATATATTTTTTCAAGATATCAGCTTTAGCGTGAACTTCTAATATCCTGAATTTCTTCAAAAGAGCTATGCTTTTTACTATAGAATTCATAGCATCGCTAATAACATCATCGCTTACATTTTCACAATCGTCGATGTAAACATACATGCTGCATCTTTTAAGCTGCCAATTGATATTGTAAAGTCCACAAAAACCTATATTTTCTCCTTCATTTGTTTGCAGTATAAATATTTTTCTGTTTTTCCCGAAGGGAATATTCAATACATTTTCACTTTTTCTTGACACCTTAAACATGTCTATCAAAAATTTCACTACATCAACATCTTTAAGCCATATAGAAAATGACTTTTTGTCCCTCTTTTCCACATCTCTCAAAAATATCTTTTCAGCTTTCACTTTAACACCACCTATATATTATTATTCTTTATAAATTTTAAAAATCCTTCTTTCTAAAAGAAAATAATTTTCGACAAAGATGATTTTAAAAAATTTTATAAACTACTCACTTGATGTTGAAGGAAGATTTACAAACTTGTAGAATATATATATCGAGGTGATAAAATGCAAGCAGCCATAATAAAGGATATTCAGCTTATATCAAATCCAATTTTAGATTATTTTTTTATATGTATAACAATGATGGGAAGCTCATTATTTTATTTTTTAGCACTGCCTTTATTTTATTGGTGCATTGATAAAAGATTTGGGCTTAAATTAGGGTTAGTGCTTTTGTCATCTATATACGTCAATACAGTAATAAAAAACGTAACAATGGTTCAAAGGCCAATTGGATACCCTGGTATCAGATCGATTTTCACACAATCCGCTGGCGGATATTCATTTCCCAGTGGCCATGCACAAGGTACAACTACGTTTTGGGGCACAATGATGTTTAAATACAATAAGAAAATCACAAAAATTTTAGGCGTAGCTGCAATAATATTAGTCTCCATATCGCGGTTGTACCTTGGCGTTCACTGGCCTGTCGATATAGTTGGTGGAATTTTAATCGCTTTGTTAGTGATAATAGTCGCGGAACTTGTAGACAGTATAATAATCGAAGGCAAGTATGATATAAAGCTTATATATAAGATAATTCTTTCGCTAATTGTGCCTTTAGGATTGATAATTTTGTTTCCATACAATGAAAACTTCGAATACATGGCATTGGCATCTGGTACAATGATAGGATATTTTATTGACCAACATTACTTTAAATTCACCGTAAATAATACGGTTAAAGGTCAAATAGCAAAGTTGATAATTGGTTTGTCATTTTTTGCTGTGATATTAAGCACTTTAAAATATTTGCTGCCTTATACAGAAATTTTCAATGCATTTAGATATTTCATTGGAGGGTTATGGATTTCAATTGGAGCACCACTTCTATTCAATAAACTCAAGCTTAACAAAAAAATCTTATAATACTTGGATTTCCAAGTATTATATTTTTTCTAATATCTCCTTGGCATCTTTTGATGAAATTAAAAATTCTTTTAAATCAAGCCCAGAATCAATAGCTTTCTTTACTTTTGTAGAATAGCTTATATCGCCTATGAGAATTGCTCCTATTAATTTATTTTCTTTTGCAAACAATTTATAATAAGTATTTCCATCTTTATATCTGTAGGATACAGCAGCTTCATCAAAAATATCTCCCGATGAAAAAACATCCACACCAGTTACCTTCAAAGTGCTTGACGGAGGTACTTCTTTGTATACCGTCTTAATACCAACAGCGTTTAAGCCTGCCGTCCTTCCTTGAGCCAAAGCGACAGTCCAGAGGCCATATATTTTGCCGTTGTGCTCAGCGACATCACCCGCTGCATATACATCGTCAACATTTGTCTTCATAAAATCATCAACTACAATTCCTTTATTGATTTTAATACCTGAATCCTTAATCGCATCCAAGTTCGGCCTTACGCCTGCTGAAAATATCACAAAATCGGCATCAATTTTAATCCCATTTTTAAGCATAACACCGTCAACTGGATCACCAATTATCTCCTCTACTTCTGCACCTAATACAAGATTTATACCGCTATTCTCAATGATCTTTTCAATAATCCTCGCTCCTTCTTCGTCAGACTGTTTAGGTAGCAGCCTTGGAAAAAATTCTATAACTGTCATGTCGTAACCAGTTTGCCTTAATGACCAGGCCGCTTCAAGTCCTAACAATCCACCTCCCACTACTACACCTCGTTTTTTGCCATTTATATACTCGTTTAATTTTTCCACATCGTCAAGGCTTCTCACTGCGTAAACACCTTTTTTATCGTTTCCTTTAACTGGTGGAACAAAACTATGACTTCCAGATGCGACTATGAGAACATCATATGTTAAAATGCTGCCGTCATCCAACTTCACAATTTTTTTATCTGTATCTACCGATAGCACATTTCTCTTAAGCAAAACGTCTATATTGTTATCTTCATACCATTGATCAGGCTTTACATATAATTTTCCCAAATCAAATTGTTGGCCAAGTAAATGTGACAATTTCACCCTGTAATACGTGTTGTATTTTTCCCTTGAGATCATCGTAATCTTTGATTCACCATCGTTCTTTCTGATATTTTCAGCAGCTTGAAGTGCAGCAATTCCGTTTCCAATGATTACGAACTTCATCATCATCAGTCCTTTCTATGTAAAAAGTTTAGCTCCGTGTTATATGCGTGATGCATATAACACTTTTATGTTATACAAGCGATGAAGCAAATATTCTTCCAAAATCTCTGCACCTTTCAATATCGTCATCGCTTGGAATAAAATTAACTTTAAGACCCGGTTCAACCAAATTAAGTTTAAGACCTTTTAGCCTTTCTTCCATCAATGGTATTGCCTCGCCACTCCATCCATAAGAACCGAAAACTGCAGCAGGCTTATTTTTATTCTTTATTGGATTTATTCTATCTATGACATTCCATATAGGTTCAACAGCATCACCAGTAATTGTAGGAGAACCAAACAAAAGTCCATCTGCTTTTTCAAGCTTATCTCTAACATCATCTAAATCAACAGCTTTTGCGTTGTATATTTCAACATCTATGACACCAGAATCTTTTATGCCATTGCCAATCTCCTCAGCCATTTTTCTCGTGTTTCCGTATGCAGAAACATAGTATATAAGCACTTTCTTTTTTTGAGCTACATCTTCTTTGCTCCACTTCTCATAATCCTGCAAATACTTATCGATATTTTCCCTCAGCACAGGTCCATGTCCTACTGCTATTACATCAAGAGGAATATCCTTAATTTTTTCCAATGCCTCCAAAACCTTTGGCTTAAATGGGCTTATGATGGAATCAAAATAAAGCTTGTAAGCTTCTTTAAAATCATCTTCAAGATCGTTAAAAAGATGTTTAGGTGTATAATGGCAGCCAAAAGCATCGCATGTAAATAAAATTCTTTCTTCCTCCAGATAAGTAAACATTGTGTCAGGCCAATGAAGAAACGGTGCCATGATGAATTTTAATGTCTTACCGCCTAATTCAATAGAGTCACCATCATTTACTATTCTAAACTTAAAATCGCGGTTTATCTGTCCTTTCAA
The DNA here is from genome assembly GCF_002102475.1 of Thermoanaerobacterium sp. PSU-2. Classification (NCBI taxonomy): domain Bacteria; kingdom Bacillati; phylum Bacillota; class Clostridia; order Thermoanaerobacterales; family Thermoanaerobacteraceae; genus Thermoanaerobacterium; species Thermoanaerobacterium sp. PSU-2. The sequence continues at coordinate 59,044 of NZ_MSQD01000009.1, forward strand.
AAAAGTTATAGCCGTCCTGCTGCCAATGACTTCCGCGTTTACCGCCTCTTTGAGAAGTTTCGGCAATGCACCAGAATGATCAGGTTCTGTATGGTCTACAATGATATAATCAATGTCTTTTAAATTTACAAGGCTTTTTATCTTATCGACGTACTCATCGTAAAATGGCTCTTTTACCGTTTCAATCAATGCGATTTTTTCTTTTCCTTTTACAAGATATGAATTGTAAGATGTTCCCCATGGTGTTCTCCATACTATATCAAAATACTCAAGATCAGGATCTAAAACTCCCACCCAGTAAACATCATTTTTTATTTTAACGACTTTATCCATAATATCACCCCGTAAATAATAATTATTATCAATTAATATTTTATTTCCTTAACTTAATTATACCACTTGCTGCCAATATTGCAATAGTTAAAAAAATAATTTTTCAAAATTTAACATGTAATGCACCGCAAAAAAATAAAAACCTCAAAAGAGGTTTTCATTGAACGTGATTTACATTGACTTTGTATGTTTATCAGCTACTTTGCTTGCTCCGTATGAATCAGGTTTTACCTGTGCATCAAAGCCACAGCCTGTAACCATACCAACTACTTCTTTTATAATGTCTTTTGTCATGCCGTTCTCGCCAACATCAAGATGTATCTCTATATTAAAATCTTTCTTACCCATTTTTTCAAATTTTGATGACAATATATTTGCAAGCTCTATGCTGTAATTAGCCTCCATAAAAATCCTTTGCCTTAGAGATGGAATTTTTTTATGTTGAAACTTCCTGTAGTAATATCTGGCACCTTTTCCTTCGCGATATATGATTACCGCAGAAACAAAGCATATGACTTTGCCAGGTTGTGAATCAGTCCCTATCATAAGCTTGTACTTGGAATTTTTATCGCTTTTTATAAACTCCACAATATCATTAAACATCTTATCAATATCCAAAACGCCTTTTGTCGGATTTACAAAATTCAAGGCTATCCATCTCCTTTGATTCGCATAAGAATCCTTTTTATATATTATACACTATTTTTGTTTCTTCTGTGTTAAATTTTCATTAAACAATTAATTTTGTGACAAAGAGAATCAAATGAGATGCCGGTACAAAGACTATTTGCGCCAATAGCGTACCTATTATTTTTCCGAATACTAATAATATCACCATTGTATTTACATCTTGCTGTGTCCTTTTCCCAGCCAGTGCTTGATCTGTAATAAGTGCTGCAACAGGATCGACAATGACTGTCAAAAGGATTGTAGCAAAGCCATTGACTATTCCCGAAAGCAGACTTGCTGTAGTTCTAAATTCTGGCAGCAATGCACCTGCATACAATGACGATATAATGCCTGTTGTGTATATAGAAGTTATTATCACATTGTAAACCAGAAAGCTCTTAGGTATTTTCGTCTCTTTAATGCCTTTTAACATGCTAAACTTAGGTAAAACTATCTTAGTCCTTATTTTCTTTATGCTGCTCCACTTTAAAGACATGAGTACAAGTTTCGGCACAGATCCAGCTTTCTCCATGCCGTTTATGGCAGACGAAAACACTGAAACAAACGTAGGCATTAACGGTGCGCCTATGACAGCGCCTAATGTAGCCGACAACAATACAAATCTCATATCGATGCTTAAAGCTGAAACCAGCTTGTACTTTATGGATATATCAACAAGACTTCCTAAAAATGGTCCTTGAATCATGTTTGACAATCTTGAAATTACAGCCATTATATTGAACAATGATAATGAAACTGCCAGCTTTCTGGTCCTTACACCTGATGGCCTTATAGAATACGATAATGTATCGATCAAATTTATTATCATTGTGAAAAAGCAAACGATTAATAGTCTCTTTACATCTACCATCTGCACACATCCTAAGCTAAAATATACAAGTTAAATTATAGACATATTTGACAAAAAAAGCAATACATGACCATGATTCTGAAAGTCACACTTCATTTCGTTTTTGTGTAAAAACTGTGTTATAATTTTTTATGTCAAAACCACTATAAAAACCGCAAGAAAGGAAAGGCACATATGGAAAAACTTCGCACTAATAAATGGATAATCTTATCTGCTGTGCTTATAGGTACCGTAATGGGACCTATAGACGGCAGTGTAACAAACATAGCAATGCCACAACTGGCAAAAATATTTCACACAGATATTACCACAACCAGTTGGATTTCCATGACATACTTATTAATGCTTTCAAGTTTAATGTTGACATTTGGCAGGCTTGGAGACATGGTAGGTTATAAAAAGCTGTATCAGTACGGTTTAATAACTTTTTCCGTCACTTCCGCCATATTAAGTATGTCAAACAATATTTACATGCTTATCATTGTAAGAGCTTTTCAAGCTGTAGGTGCTGGTATGCTTATGTCAATGGCTCCAGCTATAATAACTGCTACATTCCCTCCCAGCGAAAGAGGAAAAGCATTAGGCTTTAATGCAATGGCCGTATCTATAGGGCTTTCGATAGGACCCACATTAGGCGGTTTCTTGCTTACATACTTAGGCTGGAGATCAATATTTTATATAAACATACCAATAGGCATAATCGGCTTTATATGGGCTCAAATAGTAGTTCCAGATAATAAAGGAGTGCCAGAGAAATTTGACCCATTTGGCGCATTATCGGCATTTATCTTTCTTACCGCACTTCTCCTATTTATATCTGAAGGCGGCACTTGGGGCTGGACGTCTATTCTAAGCATTATATCTCTATTAACATTTATAACATTTTTTATAGCATTTATAATAATAGAATACAAAGTAGAGTTTCCAATGTTGGACTTAAGCCTATTTAAAATAAGGTTATTTACATTTGGAAACTTAAGTACACTAATAAATTTTATGGCGCAAAACACCATGACATTCTTGACACCTTTTCTCTTGCAGAAAATCGGATATTCTACAGACTTATCCGGTATCATAATGACGTCTTTTCCTCTTATAATGCTTGTTGTCGCACCATTAAGTGGCATTTTATCTGATAGATATGGAGCACAAATTTTATCTACTATTGGCGCTTTGATTACAGCCGTTGCACTTTTCTCTATGTCAACGCTGACATTACATTCATCGATGGCATCAATAATGTTAAGATTAGGTATTTTCGGCGTTGGCAACGGAATCTTCCAAACGCCTAACAACAGCTCTATAATGGGCAGTGTATCAAGAAATAGACTCGGCATCGCATCTGCCTTCTTAGCCACAATGAGAAATGCAGGAATGGTTCTCGGTATAGCAATGGGAAGTGCAATATTTACCAACAGGCAGATGTTTTATGAATCAATAAAAATAAACAATAGCAGTGCGTTTTTATTTGGATTGAGAGACGCATATATAGTAGCAGGAATATTTTCCATAATCTGTGCATTAACATCCCTTGTTAGGGATAAAATTAATAAAAAGAATAATTTAGAAAAGGATGGAATGTAAATGGAAAAGACATTTGCTATGGTAAAGCCAGACGGTGTAAAGCGCGGGCTCATAGGCGAGATATTAAAAAGGTACGAAAGCAAAGGACTTAATCTTGTGGCTGCAAAAGTTATATGGCCTTCTTTGGAACTCCTTCAAAAGCACTATGAGGAGCACAAAGACAAACCATTTTATGCTGACTTAATTCAATATATGATGTCTGGACCTGTCTTCGCCATGGTCTTAGAAGGTGATAATGCTGTTAAAATAGTAAGGCTCTTAAACGGTCCTACAAAAATTGAAGATGCTCAACCAGGTACAATACGAGGGGATTTTTGCACAAATACGACATTCAATATAGTGCACGGCTCTGACAGCTTAGAAAGTGCAAAAAGAGAAATACTTTTATGGTTTCCAGAATACGCGAATAAAATTTAGGACAAGTAAATAAACTCTAATAGAAGAAAAATTCTATTGGAGGAGTATTCAATGATCAAAGTATACAGCAAAACCAACAAGTATGGAATCATATATGGAAAGATAGACGACTACAATTGGTATGCTTTAGTGCAAGCTGATGTCGTCGATTACGGAATAAATCCGGAGACATTGTCAAAAGGTGCTGGAAGGGTTTCAAGGCTTTTTATATACAAAGACATTGAAAGAGATGAATTAAATCAAAGCACAATATCAAAATCCATCATTGCAGACTACAGGCATAAATGGAATTTCATAAATGACGATAAGAAAGACGTAGTAAAAAAACTTGTAAACTACTTAGAACTTAGATATTCTTTGAAAGTTTTAAAAGAGGCGAAGTAACTTACTTCGCCTCTTTTTTAGGAAGTACAAAGGCAGTATACAGATTATTAAAGACAAATTCTATAGATGAAAAAAATACTACTACCAACCAATCAAACCAAGTCAAAGGTACAGTCCTAAAAACAGCGCTTAAAAATGGTATGTATATAGTTGAGAGAAAAAGCAAGAATGATGCAGTAACTGCAACTACTAAATATTTGTTAGTAAATAAGCCTAACTCAAATATCAAATGCCTCTCTGATCTACATTCAAACGAATGTATAAGCTCTACCATGACTAAAGTTGAAAACGCAATCGTTCTTGCTCTGTCCAATGTGCCGTAAGTCAATGCAAATATGTACGATGACAAGGTGCAAACAGCCATTAAAGTTCCAACGATGCCTATTCTTATTCCAAGGCCGTTTGCAAAGATGCTTTCATCTGCCTTTCTCGGTTTTAAATTCATTATGTCTTTATCAGCAGGATCAAGCCCCAACGCTAATGCGGGTAGCCCGTCTGTCACAAGATTTACCATCAAAATTTGTATAGGAACAAGCGGAAGCTCTAAAGATGACAAAGCAGCTAAAAACATCGTTATTACTTCTCCAATGTTGCATGATAATAAATATCTTATAAATTTTCTTATGTTGTCGTATATAATCCTCCCTTCTTCAATCGCCGCTACAATGGTAGCAAAATTGTCATCAGTCAAAATCATAGAAGACGCCTCTTTCGCTACATCTGTACCGCTTTTCCCCATAGAAATGCCAATATCAGCCTCTTTAATGGCAGGTGCATCATTTACACCATCGCCAGTCATGGCTACAACATATCCCCTGCTTTTTAAAGCTCTTACAATCCTCAATTTATGTTTTGGAGAAACTCTCGCGTAAACAGTCGTATTCTCTACTGCTTCATTAAGTTTCTTATCATCTAATCTATCTATCTCCTCTCCTGTCATGATGTTATCAGTTTTTGAGTGTATATTTAATTCATCTGCAATAGCTGCAGCAGTTAACTTATGATCTCCTGTTATCATTATAGGTTTAATGCCTGCCAATTTACATTTTAATACAGCATCGTATGCTTCTCTTCTGGGCGGATCTATCATTCCTTCCAATCCGACAAAGACCAAATCCCTCTCAATAACTGATGGATCACTGTATCTAACTCCTTTAGGAAGCCTCCTATAGGCAAATGCCAACACCCTAAGAGCATCCTTACTGAACTTTTCATTCGCCTCAAGTATTTTCTTTTTTTCAAAAGAGCTGAGTGGAACCTCCCTTCCATCCCTTAAAACCTTAGTGCATAGTTCGACTACAACATCTGGGGCACCCTTCGTAAATGCATACATCAAGCCATTTTCCTCAACTACGACGCTCATCCTTTTTCTGTCTGAATCAAATGGAATTTCTTCAATTCGTTTCATCTTTTTTTCTACGTATTCTTTAGATACACCTCCCAAAATTGAGGCATACATAATAGCAGCTTCTGTAGGATCACCAACGTATTTAACATCTTCTACAACTTCATTTCTTACTTTGATCTTTTCTATTTTTACATCTGCATTATTACACATATATCCTATTTCTAGTAGCCTTTTTAATGCGGGATCGTAAATAGGCTCTACTTTTCTACCATTTATTGTAAATTTAACGTTGTTTGACTTTCCTTCAATTTCTACAACACCATCATTTACAAAAATCTTTTTAACTGTCATTTTGTTTTCCGTTAAAGTGCCTGTTTTATCAGTGCAGATGACATTTGTACATCCAAGGGTCTCTACAGCCGGAAGTTTCCTGACAATCGCATTTCGCTTTAACATTCTTTGAACTCCTATTGCAAGGGACACTGTAACAACGGCAGGAAGACCTTCAGGTATGGCAGCTACTGCAAGACTGACTCCAGACAAAAACATGTAATAGATAGATTCGCCTCTAATGATTCCCATAACTACCACAAGAGCGCAAATTAATAAAGAACCTGTTACAAGGATCTTCCCTAATTTATCAAGCCTTCTTTGAAGTGGCGTCATACTGTCGTCAATATCCTTAATCATCCCTGCAATTTTGCCCATTTCAGTCCTCATGCCTACATCAACAACTAAAGCTTTGCAGCGTCCGCTTGTGACTACAGTACCCATGTATATAAAGCTATTTTTTGGCGCCACCTTCCTGTTTCCTATTTCGACAGGTTCTTTTGTTACAGGAATAGACTCACCTGTTAAAATAGATTCATCAAGCCTTAAGTTATAAGCTTCAAATACGATAGCATCTGCTGGTACTTTATCTCCTGCTTCAAGCAATATTACATCATCGACTGTTATCTCTTCTGAAGGTATTTCTTTTACAGCACCATCCCTTAAAACCTTTGAAGATGGTGCAGAAAGTTTTTTCAGAGCATCCAGCGACTGTTCGGTCCTGTATTCTTGCACAAAACCAAGAATTGCGTTAAGGATTATAATAACCGTAATCGTCACAGCATCGGCTATTTCTCCCATTAGAGCAGAAATCAACGTTGCAACTAACAAAACCATTACAATAAAATCTTTAAATTGATCTAAAAAAATATCAAAAGCAGTCAATTTTCTACCTTCATCAAGAACATTAAGACCGTATTTTAATAATCTCTTACGTGCTTCTTGTTCGCTTAACCCATTTTTGATAAATTCATTATTAAAGAAGTAAATTGTACTATTTTCTGGTTTTTTTGTCTGAAACATTTGTATCCCCCTTTGTACATTTCTCCTCATATAAAAATATGAGGTCACATGTAAAAACATGACCTCATATTTTTAGGCTTTGCCATTCATCTCTTGCAAAATCAACTATCATAGAATAATTGCTTCTCAATGGATGATTTATTACCTTGTTAAACCATTTTAGAGCTTCATCTCTATTGCCTAATATCTTGTTTAACTCACCTATCAAATATATAAGCTGTATCTCGCCTTCAAATGAATCATTTCCTTCATATGCTTTCTCATATTTGTCTAATGAAATCTTTAAGAACTTTATTTTATTTGCAGTATCTCCTAATATGTCGTATATCCAACTTATCCTCAAGCATGTCTTAGCAAACATTATATCTTTATCGTTTTTTATCTCTGAACAATATAAAGACAAAAGATACGATTCTAAAGCTTTTTTAGGAGTCCTTTCACCAGAAAACTTTCTTTTCGTCCAATTTGTAGTGATTCTTGAAAGAACCTCCTTTCTACTTTCTTCATTAATATTGTTAAAAGACTCGTTTAATGCAGCATAACCGCAATTGGGACATACAATAGGATCATAAAAAAAAGGCTCTATTCCTTCATATTTTGTATACAGATCCTTTCTGATTTCCACAACTCTTAAATGAGACATTCTAACTTTAGTATAAGTAAATTCTCTGCCACAAACTGGGCATTTTGTCTTTGCATCGTACAAAAAAGAGTTCATGTTTTCACTCCTGTCTATAAAGTCTGCAGCAACACTATTTATCCAATATATATTTCGAAACACAAGCAAAAAACATTAGCAAAATAGCTCATTTACATCATTTTTTCTTAATCAAACCATACGTTATCCCAATCAGCATCACAATTCCAGCATAACCTGCAATCGGATATATATAGTGTACTAATTTTGAAAATCCAAATCCGCTTAATATCAGTCCTACACCACCTGTAATGATTGTACAGACTTTATACAATATGCTTCTGGTATCAGTCAATCTTGCCACAAAACCATAAAGATTTCCAACAGCAGTCGTATAAATTTCTGCAATCAAAATAAAACTGTATATTAGCTTTAGCAACGTTGAAAACTTTCCGGCGATATAAAGCATAGGTATTTGATAATTTGAAACTTTAGGCATGTTCAAAAGAATGGCCACCAAGATCATCGTAGCACCGGCCCACAAGCCTAAACCTCCAAATAAAGCACCTAATTTTAAATCCGATTTATTCGTTGTTTGATTCCCAAGAGGTGCTAATATCGCTACAGACATCAATAAATTATATGAAGCGTAGATAACCCCTGATATAAAAAAATTTTTAACTGCTGCATCAAATGGCATTGATATACGACTTAACACAAAAATATCTGGTGTATAAAAAAGAGCTAATGCACTTATCAAAAATACTCCCAGCAATAAAATCGGCACCACAAAAGAAATAGCAGAAATAACACCTGCTATTCCTGTCAACACTGTCATAACAGATATCACAGCCATCAAAACAGCTCCAAACTGAGATGGTAGCCCAAACTGTTCTTTAAAAATCGCTGCCGTACCTGCCAGCATTGCCGTAAAAGCTCCAAATAAAAAAAATATGATTACATAATCCATTATTTTGCCAAAAAAAGGGCCTCCAACATCCATAATAACCTCATAATGTGAAGAAGCATTAAGCCTATTGCCCAATAATAAAATAAAATACCCATATACGATAAACATAATGGCTGCGGCAAAAAGACCCACGAATCCTTTAACACCGTGGTATCCAAAGAATTGCAGTACTTCCTGTCCAGACGCAAATCCAGCCCCCACCACAGTACCTATATATGTTGCAGCAATTGAAAATACCGACAATCCTTTATTCTTCAAGATTGCGCCTCCTAAACGCTTTTTTAATAATATATATATTCTCCTAAACGATTTTTATTTATAATCACTTTTAATATTATGAAACTCTCTATAAAATCTTTCAATAACAATAAAAATCCCATCTTAACAAAGCGGGATTTTTATTGTTTAACTCTATTATTTTTTTTCAACTTTGGCACTGGTACTTTTCCAATATTCTGCAAAAAATACCACAAACACACTTACCATAAGACCTAATATAAAGGCAATTGCTATATTTAATGATTTCTTCGGCGATACAGGTTTATCAGGAACGATGGCTTTTGATGTAACCATTATGCCTTGCTCACCTAAGTTAGATGCTTTTACAAGTTGAAGCATGTTGTACTTTTCCAGCATTATATCTCTTGTATTCTTTAAAAGATTCAATTTAGTTTGATTTTGTTCATATTCAGTCTTGTTTGCTGGATTTATAATGTTTAATTCATTTGTGGCCGCTTCGATCTTTGAATTTTGAAGATTTATGAGGTTCTCTATCGTGGCTATAAGTTTATCTGTCTGCCTATTGTTTCTTGATACTATGTAAGATTTAAAATTTGCTGCAATAGCATCAGCTATTTTAGCCGCTAATTTGGGATCTTTCTCTTTTACAGTAATTGTTATTAAATTAGTGTTATCAATTGTTTGCACGTCAATTTCATTTTTGAAATTATCAAGCGTGTATCTTTTAGGGTCAAGCTTTAATTGTTTAATCGTGTTTAACAATACTTGTGGATTCGTGACCTCTTCTTTATATGTATTTACTGTCATATCTTGATACTTTAAAATAGAAGATAATAAATACGACAAATCTTTATCCGCCGTATCGCTTTGTATCATTGACCCATCACTGCTATTTTGATTAGGCAAAACAACTGTTGTATTTGAACCAAAAAATCCTGTCTGTGGCGTTATATCTGACACACTTAAAGTCGTAGTTGCTTCATAAGTTGGTTTTATCACAAAAAAGCTCAATAAACCAGCTATCAATACAGATACAATAGTTATCAAAGCGATAGTCTTTCGCCATTTCCATATAATCTCCAATAATTCTCTCAAAGAAATTTCTTCTTCCATCTTATTCCTCCTATATTGTTATTTATTTTTCACTGTGTGTAGCTACCTCTTCGGCAATAGCTGCAATTTCTTTCAAGTATTTTCTAAATTCATCTTTCAAATCATCTCTCTTTAAGGCGTACTCTACCGTCGCTTTCAAGTACCCCATCTTATCTCCCACATCATACCTCTTACCTTCAAAATTATATGCATATATGGCTTCATACTCCAATAACACTTTAAGCGCATCAGTAAGCTGTATCTCTCCACCTGCTCCAGGCTTTACATCTTTCAATATTTCAAATATCCTTGGCGATATTATGTACCTTCCTAATATCGCCATGTTTGATGGCGCTTCATCTATTCTTGGCTTCTCTATAAGGTTGTTTACTCTATACAGCCTATCGTCAATCATATTGGCATCTACTATGCCGTATTTGTCTACTTCACTCTTTGGCACTTCTTGTACGCCTATTATAGAGCAGTTGTACCTTTCGTATTGTTCTATCATCTGTTTTAATACGGGTACTTCTGCATCAACTATGTCATCACCTAATAAAACTGCAAATGGCTCATCTCCTACAAATGCTCTGGCACAGTAAATAGCATGGCCTAATCCCTTTGGCTCTTTCTGCCTTATATAATGTATGTCAACCATATTTGTTATGTCTTCAACGAGGCTTAAAAGATTTTCTTTGCCTTTCTTCTTAAGCTCCAATTCCAATTCTATCGATTTGTCAAAATGGTCTTCTATCGCTCTTTTGTTTCTTCCTGTTATTATGAGTATATCCTCTATGCCTGAGTTTACAGCTTCTTCAACTATATACTGAATCGTAGGCTTGTCTACTATTGGCAGCATTTCCTTTGGCTGTGCTTTTGTTGCAGGCAAAAACCTTGTCCCAAGTCCTGCCGCAGGTATTATAGCTTTTCTTATTTTCATGCGTATTCCTCCATCACATCACGAAACTTCTGATAGCTTATCTTCGTTTTTATCTAAATTTTCCACAATTCGGATGCCTAAATCAACCAGGTTGACATTTCCAGATACATTTAGCCTAACTTTTACCCTTCCTTTCCGTTTGTCGATTTTTTCGATAAGACCTTCAAACCCTTTAAGCGGTCCATCGATGATTTTTACCTTTCCGCCTACTTTTATGCCTGTCGAAAATCCGACTATATCGGAGTCTCCTATAAGTGCCAGTATGATATTTATTTCTTCTTCTCTTACCTCAGCAGGCTCAATCCCATCTTTTAAAAATTTTAAAAAGCGAGGTAATCTTTTAATATCATTGTAAAGTTCGTGGCTCATGCACGTCTTTATAAATACGTAACCTGGAAATAAAAACTTTATTTTCTCTACACGGTTCTTGCCTTTTCTTTCAATTATTGCCCTTTTAGGTATCAACACTCTAATAGATTTTCTTTTCAATTTACAAAATAGCAATTCAATCAACCTTTTTACTTTCAGTTCATCTCCCGTTCTAGTATATATAACATACCATTTTTCATCATCTTCCACATATGCTGCCTCCTTTTGATGTGTTTTTAAGATGTATTCGACATGAGACATTAAAAATCCTTCTTTAGTGACCGTTTACAACAAAAAAATCATAAAATTTTTCCAACACAAAAGGGACGTGATATTTTTCACAGTCCCTTCGTACATTTCTATTTAAGCTCAACACCGTATTCTTTTAGCACACCTGCAAGCTCATCTTTTATCTCTTCAAGCCTTTTCTCAGTATCAGCTTCACACCTTACAATCAATTCAGGGCCTGTATTAGATGCTCTAACAAGCCCCCATCCGCCATTAAACATGACTCTTGCGCCGTCAATGTCTATTAAATCGTACCCTTTTTCTCTAAAATGTTCCGTCACACCCTTTACAACGTCAAATTTCTTATCATCATCGCAGTGCAATCTCAATTCAGGCGTTGACGGATATTTTGGCACATCAGAAAGAAGCTCTGACAATGTCTTATCCGTATTAGAAAGTATTCTTAAAAGCCTTGCTGCAGCATACGCCGCGTCATCATAGCCATAATACTCATCAGCAAAGAACATGTGGCCTGACATCTCACCTGTAAAAACAGCATTGATTTCTTTCATCTTTGCCTTTATAAGGCTGTGACCAGTTTTATAAAAGATCGGATTTCCACCAAGTTTCTTTATCTCTTCAGGCAATGCCTTTGAACATTTAACTTCAACAATAGCATCTGCGCCAGGGTGCTTTTTCATTATTTCTCTCCAGTAAAGCACCATCAGCATATCGCCCCATATTATATTGCCTTTTTCGTCAACGACGCCAATTCTATCTCCGTCACCGTCAAAAGCTATGCCAACGTCTGCGCCAAGTCTTTTAACCTCACTTATCAAGTCTTTCAGATTGTCTGCGTTCACTGGATCAGGAAAATGGTTTGGAAATGTTGGATCTGATTCGCAGTACAGTGGGTATACTTCGCACCCCAGCCCGTATATAATATCAGGATATATGTTTGAACATGTACCGTTTCCACAGTCTACAACAACTTTAAGCTTTTTATCGCCAAGTTTTACCTTATCCTGAATCATCTTTATGTAGCTTTGTATTGGATATGCGTATTTCAAAGAACCTATCCCCGTCTTGAAATCGCCTTTTTCCGCAATATGATAGAGCTTCTTAAGCTCATCACCATATATAGTTGATGGTCCAAATGCAACTTTAAATCCGTTAAACTGCGGTGGATTGTGGCTTGCCGTTATCATAAGCCCTGCATCGTAATTGTATAGTATTCGGGAATAGTAAAAAGCAGGCGTCGACAGAACACCGATATCCAACACATTGCAACCTGTAGATGTAAGTCCATTTACTACTGCATTTCTTATAGGCTTTGATGATATCCTGTTGTCTCTGCCTACAATTACATCTTTTATGCCTTTTTCATTTTGAATATATGTACCGAAGGCTTTACCAATAAGCTCTGCTGTTTCTTCGGTAAGGTCATCATTCCATACACCGCGTATATCGTACATCCTGAACATATTTTGATTTAGAGCCATAAAACTCCCTCCTTTAAAATTAGCGTTTCATAATATATTATATACTAAAATATTACATTCACAAGCCGCATCAATAAAATTCTGTCAAATTAACAATTGCGTTTTAAATATTTCTTATATTATTGACAATACATCTTTAATGATATCATCGAGAATAAGCTCTTGATAACCAGTTTTTTTCAATATCTTCATCTTGTCAGTCAAAGGCTTTAATTGAGCCGTATCGATTTTATCTAGCATTTTAAGCCTTGATTCCGTCAATGTCTTATCTGACAAGGCTTTTATGTAGTCCTCAACATCATACCTCCAAAAATGAAATCTGTCAGGATATCTTTTAAAAAGTCTTTGGGCTATTTGTATACCTTCAGGGTCAAAATCACCTGAATAATATATGTCTGTGCCATTTTTATACAGCATATCTAAGAGGACAAGCAGAGATAATCTGGGCTGGCCATATGCACATACAAGCGGAACAGGCTTCTTAATAAAATCGCATACGGACAAAAAAACACCTGGATTTTCTAATACAAATACCTTTTTTGATGGGCTCTCGACCATATCCAGCGCGCTCAAATTGTAAAGCGGTACTTGCAAAACTTCATTGCACTCATACGCAGCTTTAAACACCTTGTCACTCTTACCTTTGCTATATGCCAAAAGTCCTTTAAGCGTCACGAAATTCGATATCTCGTCAATCACTATGCCAGTCCTATATAAAAGCTCAGCAATCTCTTCCGAATTTTTTATATCATTGACTCCGAAAATCGTAGCCAGTGCATTTATGAACATTTTACCGCAGTCAGTATTTACATCGAATCTATGTGGATCTCTAGTGATGTACGATGAAAATACTGGTAACCTTAATTTCTTTCCTTCATAAACTGGAAGTTTATTCAGTGCATCACATACGTATTTTATATCTCTTTTAAGCAACATACGATCACTGTCATATCTTTGGTTTATCGTTCTTACTCCTACAGCTTTATTTTCATAAACAGATTTCAACCATTGCCAACAATTAGTCCCTTCATACTCGGATAAAAACCTGTTAAAGAACTTTTCTTTTTCATTTTCATACTGATACATGTCCTCTTTTTTACTGGTTAACTTTTCATCAAAATACGATTCTAATATATCAATCAAACTGTATTTTTCAAATCTCGTATTTAAAAATGTCTCTGCAAATTTATTGACATCAATACTTATCGATTTTCGTTTGCTAAAGTCCTTCTTAAAATGGTTAGACAATACTACTTTCTCAGAATTTGTCAAATCATCAAGTTTGATTACACCACCTATCCTTCCTATGCTTTTATATTTATCCCTAATAGCTTTAAATATCCTTTCATACCCTTTGTTTTTTCTAAAAAATGCTATATCATCGGCTTTCATCTACTCACCTACTCTTGTAAATGCAACCTCATTGTATGAAAAATCATCTGCCGCTTTAACACTTTTTTTAATTCCAGTAACTAAATGCCTAACCTTTCCATCCCATTTATATCTTACCAACGATACATAACTTGCATTTTTAGGTCTTATAAGCTCATATATAGATAGCTCTGGCACTGTATCGTAATCGCCCCACAGTACTTGAGAGTTCATGATGAAATTCAATCCCAAGTCTTCTATAAGCTTAAACATATCTCTTATATTGTTATCATCCACCCCTGCAAAAGCTTCATCAAGTGATATAATCTTTGGAGCTTGTGATGACGCTGATTGATACATGGAGTACACGGCTGAGAAAAGAGGTATATACATAGCCATGGCTTTCTCTCCACCGCTGAACTTGTAAAAGGCATTGTTTGTAAGTTCTTTGCGATTTTCCCCTTCTTTTTTGAAATATAACTTAAACTCAAACCAATCTCTATAGTCGAGAATACTTTTCATAATCTGGTGGAATGTATCAGTGCTGCTGTTTTCTTCATATATTTTCTTTGCACTTTCAACCTTTGATCTAAAATGATTTACTACTAAATTAAAATCTTCTTCTTTCATCATATCTGCGTCAAGCTTTAAAAGCTCCACAAGCTCCCTTGTATTAAGTTCTTGCTCGTTTGTAGCAGCTTTTGGCTTCCATTCCAATTGAAACTTAAGACCGCTTGAAGTATCTCGCTGTGACATTAACTCATTCATCTTTTTTACCCATTCTTCTGCCTTAAAGATTCTGCTTCTTATTTTGCGCCCTACATTGTGCATGATTATGTCCTCAAAAAGCTGCCTATCTTTTTCTTTCATAAGGTTTTCGTTTATCTTTATATCTTCATCTATCATGTTATAAAGTCCATAAAGGGATATCTTTTTGTCATTTACTTTCGCTGTTATTTGATATCTTCTTAAATCTTTATATATTTCTTGATAATCATTAATATCCAAATCACTTTGTCCATTTTCAACCACATCTAACGAAAGCCCAAATTCCACAAGCTCATTTATACAGACATAAAACGCATTTCTAATCTTTTCTGTGACACTATCTTTATCAAACTTTGCAAACATTTCTTTGTACTGTGATTGAATAGTCTTAGCTGCTTTATAAACGTCGTCTATATCTTTAATCTCATCAACGAATCCAAATATTATCTCATCTTTTAACCCTTTATGGTATATGTTCAAAATGTCATGGTTTTTCCTTATTTCCTCTCTCAATCTTTCATACTCTTTTTCTTGTAGGACTACTCTCTCTTTAAGCGCAGCAGTTTTAGCAGTTAAATCATTTATTTCCTTTGGTATATCTTCAATCCTTTTTATGCACTGTGAAAGCTCCTTTTGAAGGTCCTCTATACCAAGTTTTTCAATGGTTTCTTTTAATACATTGATCTTTTCTATGCTGTTTTTTATCTTCGTATCTAATACATCAATCTCAAAATTGTAATTATCAATGTCATACTCGATATCTTGTTTCTGCATTTTTCTAGTCTCTACACTTCTTAAGACAGTAATATAGCTATTGTAGTTTATCTGTAATTTCTGCAGGAGATTTTTGTACTCATCTAATTGTTCTAAAGCACTTTCGTAAGATTTGGCGTCTGCATGAATGCCAATTCCCGACGTCAACTTTCTAACAATTGCTTTCTTTTCTTGAAGCACATCAAAAAGCTTCTTAGCAGCAATTATTGCGTCGTTTAATCTATTTTCAGTAAACTTTTGATTAGATTGGGCTTCTTTCAATTCCTTTAACGCTTCTTCCAAATCATCTTTTCCTGGGAAATTTTTATATTCTACGTCTAAATCACTTAGCTGAGATTTTATTAACAATTGTCTATCATTTAATTCTCTTATCTCATCTTTTATGATGCTTATTTCCTTAGCTATGGATGATATCATCTCATCTTTAAAACGCCGTCTCGACTCAAAACCTATATACCTTGACTTTACATTCCCTGCAGCTTTTCCCTTTAAAACTCCTATTCCATACGTGCCATCATCATTTATATATGTTGCATCCTCTTCCTCATAGATAAATACATTGCTTAAAGCATCTGAAATTTCGTCTAATCCGACACCGCTATTTGAATCGACAACATTAAAATACTGCAATACATTAAGCTTCATGTTAAAAGTCCCCGGAACGATATACTTATCTGCCATGTCCTTATCCATTTTCATTGCTCTGTCTAAATCGCTTCTTGACACAATAAGTGCATCCAAGATTCCCATGTCTATAAGAGCTGATTCAATATTTCCCTTTGTATCATCATCAATATCATTTTTAAAATCAATCGCTTTATAAAGTGGTACATATGCAATTCCCGCTTTATCCAGTCTTTTTCTGTTTTCTAAAACTTGTTCACTGCGCTCTGGCTCAGGATCCTCCGTCTCTTTCCATTTTCTTAATTCCTCTTCTTTTTCATCCAGCTTAGAATTTTTTAAGTCTAATTCATTTTTAACTTTAATCAAGTCCATCTGAAACTTCTCTCTGATATCCTCGTATGGCTTCCTTACAAATGAAATAAGATCTTCATAAGTACTTGTTTTCCCGTATGATAGCACTATTCTGGAAAGTTCTTCGATTTTTTCTCTATTGAGCTTCAAAAATTTATTCGTATCTGACCAATCGTAAATTTTATCAATAAACCTGTTTTTTTCTTCATCAAACAAAATCTCAATTTCATTGATTTTTCGCTTTAAATGCTCATTTGCCTTTCTCAATCTATCTTCTTCTAACAATGCTTCATTGTATTTTTTGTTTGCATCTGCCTCCTCATTGATAGCATCTAATGCCTTTCTCACTTTTCCTGTATACTCTTTTAGTGAATTGTTCCAAAAGTCAAAGTCAAAATCTTTACCATAAGACTTTTTTAATTCTTCTTCTGAAAAGCTGTGCTCATCAAAATTGACTTCTTCAGATATAGAAGCCATATCTAAAAGATTTTCTCTTATTCTTTCATCAATACTATATTCTCTACCGTAAAGCTCCTTTAGTTCTTCTTCTATTTGGAAATATCTCTCTTGTTTCTTTTTAAGCTGAACCTCTTTTAAATCCTTGTCTTTTCTATATTGTTTCAAAATATTTTCTTCTTCAACAAGCTCTCTTTGTGTATTAAAAGCATCGTTTTTTCTTAGTTGAATTTCTTTATTTTTCAAAGCTTGGAGCTCGCTTTCAAGTTCTGATATCCTATTTTCACCATAGAAAACATCTTGATTATTTTTTTCAATACTTTGCAACAATTCATCGCTTTGTTTTTGCACTTTGGAAAGCTCATTTTTCTGCGTCAGAAGCTTTTCTGCTTTGTAATAAAGCATAAATCTATTGTACCTATCGTATTCATTTTTAAGCTTCTTTAAAGATTTCATGTTTTTATTCAGCGAATCCAAATGCAGCTTTATTTGATCCATGTTTTCTATCGTTTCAGACATAGGTCTTAAATCATCATCTGTCAAAGTTGAAAGAGACGCATTCAATATGTCGTAAATACGGCTTGGCCTTAAATCATTGGAAAGCTTTGGACTCCTAAGCTGTATTAAAAGCTTTATAAGTTCATCATAGTCATCAATGCTTGAAAAGCCAAATATATTTTTATTTACTAATTCCATGTATTCTCTTTGTGTGTCAACTACTTCTCCGCCACTTCCAATGCAATTTTTAAGCTCTTTTTTGGATAGAGGTATTTTGACTCTTTTCCCATCCATTCCTGTCTCTAACTTGTAAAGCAATATGTCAATGCCTATACGCCGTCCATCTTTAATGATAAATCCCCAAAAATCCATACTTTGATGTCTTTTTGCTTTAAGGCCTATGCCTATAGAGATATAATTATCTTTATTTTCCCTCTTAAATTCCATATAAAGATAGCCAGTTCTCTCGTCAATTCCATTTACATCTTCTTCACCTAAAAGATAATCCTCAAGCCTTCTGGCTCTTGAGCCAAATGAATCCAGTCTTTCAGGGCTTTTATTGCCATCTAAAAGAAGAGGTATGAAGCTCTGCATAGTTACAGATTTTCCTGAACCATTGGAACCTCTTAGAAGAAGCCTCCCTCCAGAAAATTCAAACACTTCATCATCATAGTACCAAAAATTAAGAAGACCAGCTCTGCTAATTACCCATCTATCATTCATTTTGAATTGCTCCTTTAAAATCATTTCGATATTCACCAATAAACTTTCCTAAGATCGGCATCAAAGTATATGAGTGGGTATCATCATTGTATATTACCATTTTCCAACTTTTCATAAACTCTGTAATTTCATCAAATAATTTTTCATCACTCATATCAGTGTAAATCTTGCTCCATCCGCTTTTAAACCTACTCTTTACATCTGATACGATGCTCATAAATTGTCCCTCTGTAATTTCAATACAATCATCTATTCCTACATTTAAACTGCCAGAATCTATCATATCTCTTAAGACATAGGCTATTTGAAGCACTATGTCAGATATATTTTTATTGTCTGGAAAGTAAGATGAAGCATATTTATTCTCATCAAAAATTATGTATGCAGACGTTTTGTGAATGTGCAATTTTGCATCGAGATAATCGTCAAAATCTTTTTCTAATGTATTTCTGTAGTTTTTTATATAGATAAAATCTTGATCGTCGGTTCCCTCATAGTAGACGGCTGGAGATAGAAGCAGTTTTCTGTAAACTCTATGTCTTCTCTCAAGGACTTTGTTGTCCTCATATCTGTCGTCTTTCATAAAATCTTCCAACATCATCTCTTCATTTATTTCGCTGTTCATAATTCTCATAAAGTACCTTGAAAGCCCCGTATTTTCATATAAAACCTCTACATCACGACTATCGGCAAATCTTTCATGCTCTCCATCATCCACTTTTATCATTTTCAGCTTTTCTGCAAAATTGAGTACCCTCACGAGGGCTTTTCTATGCTTAAATAAGGTCCAGTCAACGCTCTCAATGCCTTCGTACTGCATCTCGATATACTCCGTTATATTTGAAAGTATAAATTGATCACCTATGCCCATGTCCTCTAAAAATGCAAGGAGAAGACATAGAAACGCATAATCCATCGGGCTCTGAAATTCTTCAATTCCCATCCACTCCTCAGCATCACCAGGTATTTTCTCCAACTTTATAATAATCGGATTCACAATAAGACGATATCCTAACTTATCCTCTACAAATGATCTTAATTTCTTTTCATTGTCACGTATTCTATTAAACATTTCTGTATCTTCTTTTGTAACCCAAAAGTTTTCTAAAAGGACTTTAAGTTCTTCCAACTAAAAACACCACCGTATCAATTTAAAAACTCAATCGTTACATCAGGCATTTCAAGAATCCCATCTGTACATTTTAGAACTATCGTCTTGTTCCTTGAAATGCTGACTTTGTATGTCCTTCCATCTTCTGACTTTGCTATATTTTTAGGTTGACTTAAGGATTTGCTTATCCAATTTAAAAGGGTTGTCCTTATAAAAGGCTTAATTATTGGTAACTCTTTTAAAACTATCTTTCCGTCAATAATATACTTTGATATTTCCTCAATCTCACTGTGTCTTTCTTCAAGGTACTGCTTTAAGCACATCTCTTTTTCTTCTGCCCTATCTATTATAGCATTTGTCTTTGTGGATTGTGTATAGCTTCTGGTCTTAGGCCTTATAGAGAATTTACACGGCACGTCATCCCATACGCTTTCATTTATGCTTTCAGTCCCTTTGTCAAAATCGCCGTACAAATGTCTCGTGTGAAAAACTCCAAAAACAACTGATGAAAGCTTATGTGCATAAGTTATATCATCAGTGTTTGCAAATATCTTAGAAAGCTTTATATACTCACTTTTCCTGCTGGCAGTCTTTAACCTGTTTTCAGAGATTCTGGCCGCATACATCGTGATCTTTCTTATTATCTCATTTGATATTTCAAGAAGCCTGTACGCTTCACTATCTTCATCGCCATTTCCTCTAAACCAAAATACTATGTTGTCCCACTTGCTCAATATATTTTCTTTAATGTCGTTTATATCAAAATCTTTATCCAACCTCGGTATGTTCTCCTCATAAATAAGCAATTTTTCTACAATACCATCTAACGGCTTTTTATCAATCTTATTTAAAAGCGATAAAATAGCCTGAGAAAACCTCTGCAAATCCTTTATATATCCTCTTAAATACTCAGTAAGCTTGTCTTTGTATATCAAGAAAGCATCTGTCTTCATAAGTTCATCTGCATTTGAACTTTGCAAGCTGGCAATGTAGTCTATGGCGTTATGATAAATATTTTCAAAATCTGAAGTAAAATCTTTCCACCATCTGTATACAACTTCTAAGTCATCGCTTTTAGATATATCATCAATTTTCTTTAAGTTTTCATACAATCTTTGGAATAAAGATGGCTCTAAAGAACCACCATAGCCTTTTATTTTTTCTAGATTAATTGTCATCCTTTCTATTTCTATCGAATACTCGCTAAGCATGTATCTAAATTTTTTATTTTTAAATTCTTCTGCAGATTGAGCTCTTCCAGTATCCTGCTCAGCTATCAAGTTTTTCCACTCAGTCAGCGACTTTAAATCCTGCTCACACTTATCCAATGTATAGTCGTAGAACAAATCAAAACCTTTTACATAATTATACACATCCTCTTTAGTTAGCCAGTATCTAAGCCGCTCATAATTTTGGTAAAAATATCGCATGATGAGGCGATACCTTGATGCATTATCAGCAGTAAGGTATCTTGCCTCATCAATAGGTTTTATGACATTAAAATTTATTTTATCAGACATAATTTTTCACCTTTAAAATGTACTGCCATTGTATCCCCAATTTTCACCGGCAAATTCTTGAATAACTATGTACACATTGTCCTTAGGATATTTTAAATTACTTTCAAAAATATTGCAGATTCTGGCTGAAATCTTCTCCTTTTGTTCTCTTGTAAGCTTTCCTATTAACTGTATCTCAACGATTGCCCCCTTATCTAAAGGTTCTCCGTGAAAGTATATGTCGTCACCTTCTGCAAATCTCACCATAAGCCAATTTTCGCTTTTACCGGCTACATCCATCATCATAGATGCAAACTCTGTCTTTAAAGTATTTTTCAAGTTGTCACTTAATTTTTCCTTTGTTATTGAATTAATTATAGGCATGCAGATACACTCCTTTACATATAGAAATTTAATAACTTATTAACAATTATAAATTAATGTGCAGAATTCATCAATAAAAATAGAAAATATTGTGCTATCATTGAAATCTTCATCAAATGATAGCACAATACCATTTATTAATCAATCTCTGGACTTTTTAATGACTGCACCATATCGACTTTCTTAAGCTGGAAGTGCACTACGACGCTTACGAGAATAGAAAATCCCATTGTGATAAGTGCAGAATACAAAAAGCTCATCGATTCAATATTTCTTCCAAACATCAATATGTCGACTTCTACGGTTGACATGAGATACCTGTGTAGAAAGACGCCCATCACAAACCCTAATAAAATTCCTATGATTGTCAAGATAAAATTCTCTCTCATGACGTACAGAGAAACTTCTTCATCGTAAAATCCCAAAACTTTCATCGTGGCAAGCTCTCTTATCCTTTCGGTTATATTGATATTTGTCAGATTGTAAAGAACCACAAAAGCAAGCGTACCTGCAGATACAATCAAGACTAATACCACCGACAGCAAATTGTTTACGACGTCCTGAAACGTCTTTTTAACAGATGAAATAAAATTGACCGTCATTACAGCTTTTGACTTCAATATCTTTTGAGATATTTCATCTTCTTTTGTACTTGAACTATCATTGATCTTCGCCAGTATCTCGTTTGATGTCATCTTCTTGTTAAACACTTTCTCATACAAAGATGAGCTCATATAAACGTAATGTTGTAAATAATTCTCTGCTATGCCATCAATTTTAACTTTCACTTTTCCTCCACTGCCTGTATCCAAGTACATATAGTCGCCATTTCTTACTTTAAGCATATTAGAAAGTTTTTCCGTTATTACAACTCCATCATCTTTTAGAGGTATCTCTGCACCTGTATTTCTATTTCTCAAGACTATAAAATCTCTAAACTTGTTTTTATCTCCTGTGACGACGAGAAATGCAGTCTTTTTCACATTTCCTTTTATAGCATCAATGCTGGATTGATTAAGCATAATGCTTTCTTTTATATTTTTGTCATTATTTATAGCATTTGTAAGCTCATTTAGATCTTCTTTAGAAGCGTCACTTTTAAAGGTCGTTATCATCTGATATTTGAAGATTTCATTGAACTGCTTAGAAACAATGATATTTATTGAGTCTCTTATTCCAAATCCAGTAAGTAGCAGTGCAGTGCATCCACCTATTCCTATTACAGTCATTAAAAATCTTCTTTTGTATCTAAATATGTTTCTGGCAGTCACTTTCTGCATAAAATCCAGTCGAGACCAAATAAATCTCATGTTTTCCAGTAGAACCCTTTTACCTGCTATAGGCGCTTTAAGTCTCATTAGCGATGCAGGGACTTCTCTCAGATCATTAAAACACACAAGCGCTGCAACAGCCGTAGTGGAAACAAGTGCAGCAAAAATCCCCACAAAAGCATAATATGAATTAAATTCTGTAATCACAGGTGGCAGTGTATACATCATCCCGTACGCATTGAAAATTATCCTCGGCAATATGTTGAAACCCAAAAGCAAACCAGCAAATCCGCCTAATATTGTGGCAACAGATGAATAAATGACAAATTTGAGCATTATGGAAAGTCTGCCATAACCTAAAGCTTTTAAAATTCCCATCTGGGTCCTCTGTTCTTCCACCATCCTGGTCATAGAAGTTAAACTTACTAAAGCCGCAACCAAGAAAAAGATGGTCGGAAATACATTGCCTAATGCTTTTATCCTGTCTGCTTCGTCCCCGTACTCCACATAACCTATGTTAGATTTTCTATCTAATATATACCATGTAGGCTTTTTTAAATCTTTAAGTTTCTCTTCCGAGGATGCAATTTTGGCTTTTGCTTCACTTATCTCTTTATCGAATTCTGCTTTATTAGCCTCATATTTCTTATAATTATCATTAAGCTTTAAGAAGGCATCATTTAGCTGTTTTGCTGCATTATCTATTTGCATTTGACCTTGAATCTTGGCTTTGCTTAAAGCCAATTCCTGTTCTTTTATGTTTTCCTGTGAAGCAGCTAATTGTGCTTTGGCACTTTCAAGCTGCGATCTCTTTTCACTTAATTGCGCCATATTCTCATCTAATGCTTTTTTGCTGGCATTAAGTTCATCTATTTGTTTTGATACACTTGCGATTTGTGCATTTAATTCATCTACCTTTGGTTTTAGCTGATCTTTCAAAGATGGGTTATTGCTTATCTCAAAATTCAATTGATTTAGGGAACTATTAAGTTCGTCGTACGTCGAACTTAATTTTTTCATGTTTTCATCGTAATTTAATTCTTTTTCTTTTGCCTGTATCTCAGCTTCTGCATTGTTTAATTCTATCTCATTTTGTGATATATTGGCTTGAGAATTAGCAATCTGATTTTTCCCATCGTCAATTTTTTTCTGGTTTAAAGCCATTTGCTCATTAAAACTGGCTTGTTTTTTGTTTAACTGGATTTGAGAATTTTGAAGTGTAATTTTTGTCTCATCAAGCTTTGCTTTGGCATCAGCCAATTCTTTATTGTATTTAGCTTCTTTGTCTTCAAGCTCTTTCTTAGCATCATCGATTTCCTTTTGTGCTTTACTTCTAATTTCTTCATATCTAACTTCGCTTCGGATTTTACTCAATTTTATTAAATCATCTTTTACAGGTTGAATGAAATTGTAGTATTCATCTGAAAATGTGGAAAATTTTTTTGCACCATCTACCAGCACATCTATTTCAGTGTAGGCATCCATTGAAAAATCAGAATTAGGTACCATCATAAAAGCCTGTATCTGGCCATTTCCCACATTGCTGGAACCTCTATCTCTTGATATATAATAAGGCGTTTCGACTACACCTACTATCTTGAATTTTTTGTTTTTTATATTGTCTTGATTTTGAGAATCCAAATTTATAGTTACAGTATCGCCTATTGAAAATCCTAAATCTTTAAGGAATTTTGTCTCCACCACACACTCAGAATTGTTTTCAGGAAACCTGCCTTCTAAAAGTTTAGGTTTATTTACATAATTTTTATCATTCTTAATTTTAACTGGATCTACACTTATGACTTTTACTACAAACCCCTTATTATTTTTATCAACAACAGCATCAACTGTGTAAAATGGGTATGCCGATAGTACACCTTTTACAGATTTGATGCTATTCAAATCATCACTTGTAAGACCCATTGTAGATAAAATTTGTACATCAAACAAATTATAATCAGCAGCGTATTTTGAGGCAGTAAGCTTCATGTCTTGGCTGGCAGCTTTTATTCCACCAAAAACACCTACTCCCATCAACACGATGAAAAACAATGATAAAAATCTTTTTCTCGTATTAGATATTTCTCTAAATATGTCTTTCATCAAAGATTTTCCCATTTACCATTCTATCCTTTCTATAGGCACTGGAGAATCATTAATAGACATCTTATCTATGCTGCCATTTCTAAGGCTTATAACTTTATCCGCCATTGGTGCAATCGCTTTATTGTGGGTTATTATTATGATGGTCATTCCTAATCTCCTGCATGTATCGTGTAATAGCTTTAAAATTGCCCTGCCAGTCTTATAGTCTAATGCCCCTGTTGGTTCATCACATAATAACAATTTAGGGTTTTTAGCCAATGCTCTGGCTATAGCCACCCTTTGCTGCTCACCACCTGATAATTGGGAAGGAAAATTATTTAACCTTTCAGAAAGTCCTACATCTCTAAGCACTTCTACAGGATCCATTGGATTATCGCAGATGTCCGTTGCCAGTTCTACATTCTCTAAAGCAGTAAGATTGGGGACCAGATTGTAAAATTGAAACACAAACCCAATATCTTTTCTGCGGTAAGTCGTCAATTGTCGCTGATTGTACTTGCTTATGTCATTTCCATCTACAATTATTTCACCCTCATCACAAGTATCCATTCCACCAAGCATATTAAGAACTGTCGTCTTACCTGCCCCACTCTCACCTACTATAACTGTAAATTCCCCTTTATCTATATTGAAACTTACTCCAGATACAGCAGTAATGGTTATTTCTCCCATCCTATACCTTTTTACAAGGTTTTTAACTTCTACAAAGTTTCCCATTAACATCTACTCCCATTTATATGATTAAACAACTGTTTAAAATACTTGTTTTAAGTTTAGCACAATAAGACTATTTAATCAATATTCTATGTCTAAAAAGCAAAAAAATGACAATAGAACATTTACCTTAAAATACTTTCTATTAAAAGCACTAAGTACTGTCTTAATTCTTCAGAATCGCTTATATTTAAAATGCTTTTTTCATCACCATAAATACTCACTACAACGTGATTTATGACAGTACCCAAAATTCCTGAAAAAAGCTGCAGATATTTGAAATTTAAAACTCTACTGTCTTCTATTTTTGTTATGTCTTTAATAATATTTTCAACTATCTTTTGTACTTCATCATTAAAATATATCTTTTTAATTATTACTGGATTGTAACTTTTATCATCATGTGTCAGTTTAACAATTATGGAAATCAATGCCGGATATTTGTACATGTACTCTATTAAATTTAGTGCCCACTTAAAAATCCTATTTTGAGGTGTCAAAGTTGTATCCAATAAAATATCATAACCTGATTTTAAAAGTTTCTCTGCGTAGTAGTTCTCTACTTCTTTTAGCAGGTTATTTTTATTGCCGAAGTAGTAATTTATGGACGCGACATTAACACCAGCTTTTTCAGTAATCTCTCTGATTGTCGCCTCTCCTTTCATGCCAACTATGTCAATCGTCGCATTTAAAATCTTTTCTTTTGTTTCCAATTGTTCCCCATTCATCAGTATCCACTCTCTCTCTAAAATCTAAAAATATAGTATCATAATGTAAAACTGTGTTCAATAATTTATATAGTTCCAAAAATTACTTCAAAATAAAGTAAAAGTTGTAAATCCATTTTTGTAATATGGACTTACAACCTTTTTCGTATGACGATTAATCCTGTTCACCATATACACTATTTGTCACCGTATCATCAGAACCATAGACATCTTGCGATACAGTGTCATTTGTCTGTCCATAAACGCTTTGCGATACTGTACTACCTTGTTGATTTCCATCTTCTATATCGACATCGCCTGTTTTATCGTCATAATTGATATTTACTCCAAGTGTTTCTGCTATAAACCTTATGGGCACAAAAGTCCTATTGCTTATTTCCATTGCTGGCATGCTTAAAGTCACTTCGCTGCCGTTGACATACACTTTTGATCCATTTAAGTCAAATACAATTGTCGTACCACCTTTTGTTATAGTAACAGTATTTGTTGCAGCATCCCAATTTACATTTGCTCCTAAGCTTTCAACAACAGCTCTGACTGGAATAAGCATGGTACCGCTTTTGATTACAGGAGGAACATCAAACTTGATTTCTCTACCTTTTGCTCTGACTTTTCCATGATAAAACGTGTAATTTACTTCTTTACTTTTACCAAAAGATACTTCTTCTCTACTTTCACTTTTTACAGTTATTGCACTTTCCTGTCTTAAAGCATTTCTGTGATTTTCCCTCGGTTTTGCCGCAACAAGCGATACAGAACCTATAACAATCGCCGCTGAAAGTGCAAATGCCACTATCTTTTTCACACTATCACCTCCTCTTAATTTAATATTCGGTTAAAAAATTTTTTTCTTAAGCCGTAAAAAATCATCCACCATGTCGTCTTACTATCGACATTAGTGGATGATTTTAAATAAATGTTATTTCAATAACTTCGTCTCACCAGAATCTATCTTCACTGCTTCACCGTCTACTCCAATCCATACAGGTATTGCTGATGGATTATATACAATGCTGCCATCAGCGCTAAATTTTAAGCTTTTTAGTGCATTTATATAATTCACAATTTCAATATTTGTAGCGTACCAAACATCTTCGTCAAATGATGCCATCTTGCAAAATTCTTCTATCAAATCCCAATTGCCATTTCTCTCAAATTCGAAGCTGTGTCCCCAAACATAGAATAAAGGCATTTGCTCCCACGCTGGCACATTTTTAAAGTCATTAAGCTTTCCTATTACATTTTGATCATGGTGACACGTTGGATGCCATTCTAAAAAGTCATTTGGTATTCTAAAGCTTCTTGTAGAATTAACAGTCCTTGAATACTCAATTCCAAATGATTTAAGCTCTTTTGCCAAAGCATGACTGTAATCGCCAAATGGATATGCCATACCTCGTACCTGATAGCCCACCAATGCCTCAAGATTCTTTCTATCTTCCATTATTTGATACACCAATTCTTCCTTTGATATTAAGGTAAGGTACGGGTGGTCTACTGTATGGACAGCAACTTCATGTCCTTCATATAGTTTCTTTATTTCTTCTTTTGATACATAAGGTTCAGAGTCAAACATACCTGAATTAAGATTGAACGTCCCTTTTATGCCGTATTTATTGAAGATTTCAACCAATTTTCTGTCGTAAACCTGTCCATCGTCATAGCTCATAGTCAATGCTTTTCTTTTGCCGTTAGGGTAATAATCAAAGCGTATTCTCACTTTCATTATCTCCTTTTCAAAATTTCTATCCTAAGCAA
Organism: Thermoanaerobacterium sp. PSU-2; assembly: GCF_002102475.1. Lineage (NCBI taxonomy): Bacteria > Bacillati > Bacillota > Clostridia > Thermoanaerobacterales > Thermoanaerobacteraceae > Thermoanaerobacterium > Thermoanaerobacterium sp. PSU-2. The sequence continues at coordinate 87,117 of NZ_MSQD01000009.1, forward strand.
CCTCTGTATATAATTTTACCCCTTTACAGCTCCTACTACAAGGCTCTTTTGCACCTGTTCGCTAAGCAAGACATATATTAAAATTGTAGGAATCGTAGCGATTACAAGTCCAGCACCTATAGGACCCCATTCCGTCTGGTATTGTCCAGATAGGGACATTATACCGACTGTCAATGTCTTTATGGCATCGCTGTTTATAAAAGTATTCGCAAACATAAGCTCATTCCACGTCGACAAATAGGTAAAGATCGCTATTGTCGCCAATGCAGGCCTTATAAGCGGCAGTATGATGTAATAAAACGACTTATATATGCTGCATCCATCTAAAAAAGCAGATTCTTCAAGTTCTTTTGGTATCGTATAGAGAAATCCAGTCAAAATAAATATGCCCATCGGTATAGCAAATGCCACATAAGGTATCACTAACGATGCATACGTGTTAAGCAAGTTCAAATTTTTCAATATTATAAAGAGTGGAAGCAGTGTAGCGTGTATCGGCACCATCATACCCGTCAAAAATATGGTTAAAACCAATTTGCTGTACTTCCATTTCATCCTTACGATGGCATAAGCACTTGTTGCAACTAAAACACTTGATATTACTATGGTCAAAATAGTGACAATAGAGCTATTTATAAAGTACCTGCCTACATTGCCGCTGGACAATGCTTCAGAATAGTTTGACCACTGCCATATACGTGGAAAACCTAAAATATTGCCGCCAAAAATTTCAGTATTGTTTTTAACAGAAAACAAAAACAGCCAAAACAATGGGTATAACTGTATTATAGCCCAGATAACAAGCATAGCTTCCAATAGGTAAAAACCAATTTTTTTCCCACCGCTTTTATTTTTTTTGTTTGCTACAATCTCCATTTTCACACCACCTTTAATATGCTTCATCTTTTCCAAATAGTTTTTGTATGATAACTGTTCCAATCAGTGATTCCAATATGATAAATATCGCCATAGCACTACCATAACCATACTGATATCTAAAGAATATCATGTTGTACATAAGTGTTGATGGCACTTCACTGGCATGAAGCGGTCCACCATTTGTCAAAACGTATATTAAATCAAAAGCTTTAAAAGAACCAATGACAGCAAATATGACGCAGACTTTTAGTATCGGCTTCATAAGTGGTATTGTTATCCTGAATGCAATCTGCGATTCTGTGGCGCCATCAATTTTAGCAGCTTCGTATATATCAGTAGGTATAGACTTTGCCGATGCATACATAAGTAGCATGTGATAGCCAATGTACTGCCACAGTATAGGTACAAATACTGCCCCAAGGGCCGTCTTAGTATTTCCCAACCATTGATTTGTAAGTGATTGCAGCCCTATCTTAGTCAGTATAAAATTCAAAAGCCCGTAATTAGGATTGTATATTTTCATCCAAAGTTGTCCTATGACGACAGTGGACAAAATGACCGGAATGAAGTAAACAGTCCTGTAAAACTTCTCGCCTTTAATCCCTCTTGAGAGAATAAGAGCTAGTAAAAGAGAAATAGGTAGCTGAATGAAAACAGATAACACAGCTAAAATAAATGAATTTTTCACCGAGATAATAAATCCATCTGTATTGTTTATAAATAGGTTCTTATAATTTTGAAGCCCAATAAATACCCCTTTGCTGAATCCATCCCATTTTAGCAAACTGTAGTAGAAAGAAAAAAATATAGGAAGCAGTACGATAACTAAAAAGACCAAAAAAGCCGGAAACACAAAGAGGAATATAGCCTTTTTATCGCTTAAGATTTTTTCCATAGGAAACCTCCTAACAAAAATGATAGAAACAAATAATAGTAACTAATCATTGTATAGCTAAACAATTTCCTGCTAATTATGGATTAATTAGCAGGAAATTGAAAATATCATTATTTTCCGTTTATCTTTTGTTGCATCTGTTTTGCATAGTCCTGTGGCGTAATCTGTTTTGCAAACAATTGTGCTACTAAATCTTTATGAATCTGTGCAGCATCGCCATTAAGATAAATATCCCAAGCAGGAACACTGCCTTTAGCATTTGCAACGATATTATTCATAATCTGAATCTCTAATGGATCAACTTTTGATTGATCTACACTATCGTATTTCCACTCTGGCAAGCCAGCAGCTATCAAATACTCCATGTCTGATAGTTGTTTTGCAAGGTATTTTGCGGCTTTGACAGCTTCATCCTTATGTTTTGAATTTGCACTAACCATTAATGCTCCAACTGAACCTCCAATATACTCTGTAGGATCGCCTTTGCCGCCTTCAATTGTCGGGAATCTTACTGCTTCAATCTTGCCTTTTACAAGAGATGATGGGTCTGAATCGAATGCCGCTGCATCGAAATTTCCTCCAAAGTACATAGCAGCTTTTCCTTGATTGAATTCTGCTGTGGCTTCATCCCTCGTAAGCCCCATAAATCCAGAATCAAATGCACCTGCATTAACCATGTCTTGAAGCTTCTGAGCTGCATCTACAAATGCTTGGTTGTCAAATGATGCTTTGCCGTTTAAAGCATCTCTCGTAAGCTGCACACCGCCTTCGCGAAGCGCTATCATATCATAGTACCACATTCCAGGCCATTCATCTTTCTCACCTAAAGCAAATGGTGTTATGCCTTTCGACTTAAACGTCTTTATGGCATCAATAAGTTCGCTAAATGTTGTAGGAACCTTTACATTGTATTTATCAAAAAGCTCTTTGTTTATATAAAGTACACTTGCTTGTTGATCAAATGGGATACCATATATTTTGCCATCATACGTAACATTATCAAAAGCACCTGGTAACAATTGATCTTTTGTTCCATCATTTAAATAGCTATCTAATTGGAGAATTTTGCCTGATTCTACAAAAGGTTGTGAAAATCCTCCAGCCCACGTCTCAAAAATATCTGGTGCTTCATTTGCTGCTATTGCTGTCTTTATCTTCGTCTTGTAAGCATCATTTTCTGTTACGCTTTCTACAATCTGTACATTCGGATTTTCTTTATTCCACTGATCGATGATCTCCTTAACTTTTGTTTTTGCTGGTTCACCAGTATATAGATTCCAGAACGTAAGCGTTATCTTTTCAGATGAACCTGATGACTTCGATGAATTAGAAGCATTAGAGTTATTTGAGTTGTTTGAGCTAGTACCACATGCTGATGCTGAAATAATCAGTACAACCGATAGTAATACTAGTATGAGTTTTTTAAATCTTTTCATTGCCACGCATCCTTTCTAAATTTGTTATTGTAATGTTTACATCTTTCACTTATATGATAAAGCATCATTAAACTTTATTGAATACAAATTTTTTACCACAATCTTTAATTTATTTACCTATTCATTTTTCATGCATATTTTAAAATACCGCAAAGCAGCTAAAACGCTTTGCGGTATACATCATTTTATTTTCCATTGATTTTTTCTTGCATCTGTTTAGCGTAATCCTGTGGAGTAATTTGTTTTGCAAATAATTGTGCTACCAAATCTTTATGTGTCTGTGCTTGATCCCCTTCAAGGTACAGATCCCACGCAAGGACGCTGTCTTTAGAATTCGCCACGATGTTATTCATTATCTGTATCTCTAAAGGATCGACTTTTGACTGATCTACACTATCGTATTTCCATGTAGGCAAAGCAGCTCCAACTTTGTAAAACTCAAGAGACATATTCTCAGCCAAATATTTTGCAGCCTTTACAGCCTCGTCTTTATATTTAGTATTGGCATTTACAAGTAAAACATCGCTGCCACCGCCAATGTATTCAGTCGGATCTCCTTTACCTCCCTCGATGGTAGGAAATCTTACAGCTTCAACCTTGCCTTTAACTAATGAAGAATCTACTTCAAATGAAGCTGCATCAAAATTTCCTCCGAAGTACATAGCAGCCTTGCCTTGATTGAATTCTGCTGTCGCTTCATCTCTTGTAAGACCCATGACACCTTGGTCAAACGCACCAGCATTTACCATCTCTTGTAGCTTTTCTGCCGCATCAACGAATGCCTGATCTTCAAAAGAAGCTTTTCCATTTAGCGCATCTCTGGAAAGCTGTGCGCCAGCTTCCCGAAGCGCTATCATGTCATAGTACCACATTCCAGGCCATTCATCTTTCTCACCTAAAGCAAATGGTGTTATACCTTTCGACTTAAATGTCTTTATAGCGTCGATAAGTTCGCTAAATGTTGTAGGTATCTTTACATTGTACTTGTCAAAAAGCTCTTTGTTTACATAGAGTACGCTGGCTTGCTGTGCAAATGTCAGACCGTAAACCTTTCCATTATACGTAATATTATTGAGCGCTCCAGGCAACATCTTATCTTTTGTACCATCATTTAAATAATCGTCAAGAGCCAATATCTTTCCTGCATCAACAAATGGCTTTGAAAATCCTCCACCCCAAGCATATATAATATCAGGAGCTTCATTTGCTGCTATTGCAGTCTTTATCTTCGTCTTATACGCATCATTCTCAGTTATACTTTGCTCTATCTGCACATTAGGATTCTCTTGATTCCATTTGTCTACTATATTTTTGACTATGGTCTTTTGCGGGTCGTTAGTGAAGATATTCCAGAATGTAAGCGTTATCTTTTGAGTTGTACCAGATGAATTTGAAGACTTAGATGCATTAGAATTACTTGAACCTTTTGAACCTGTACTACATGCTGATGTGCTGACTATCAACATAATTGATAGTAAAACCAGCATGATTTTTTTAAACACCTTCATGCCTTCACATCCTTTCTATTACTTTGATTAAATTGTTTACAATAATATAATAAAATACCATATATTTAGAATGAATATAAATTTTTTACTACAATCTTAAATATTTTTACTTGTTTAATACAAAGATAGTCCATCGTCAAATACGACAAAAAAGTGCTTTAATATTATGTTAGTCTTATATACATAATTTATTGACTTATCTAATGTATGAGAGTAAATTTTATTTATAAACAATTACATATCATTGGAGGGATTATAATGAGCCTAAATACTTCAGATGAATTAAACCACCGCAAAGGAATCGTTAAAATAAGGCTAACTAAAAAAGACGGTTCACCTATAAAAGACGCTGAAGTCACTGTGTCGCAAGTGAAGCATAAATTTTTATTTGGATGCGGAGCATTCGATTCTCTTCCACTTGCCAATGGTGAATTAGAAGAAAACGATAAAGAAAAAATTGAGGAACGTTTTGAAAAATTTTTTGATGTATTTAATTATGCCACGATTCCCTTTTATTGGGGTAGATTTGAACCTGAAAAAGGAAAGCCAGATACAAATAGACTCAAAAAAGCATCAGAGTGGCTTGTATCAAAAGGCTGCATTGTAAAAGGGCATCCACTTTGCTGGCATACCGTAACAGCACCTTGGCTCTTAGATATGAGCAATGAAGACATATTAAAAGCTCAGCTTGAACGCATAAAACGTGAAGTAAGCGATTTTAAAGGATTAGTTGACATATGGGATGTAATAAATGAAGTCGTCATCATGCCTATTTTTGATAAGTACGACAATGGAATAACCAGGATATGCAAAGAATTAGGCCGCATTCGCCTTGTAAAAGAAGTTTTTAATGAAGCAAAAAAGGCTAATCCTGATGCAGTTTTACTTATAAATGACTTTAATACATCAATTTCATACGAAATACTCATAGAAGGATGCCTTGAAGCTGGAATCCCTATTGATGCCATAGGAATTCAGTCACACATGCATCAAGGATATTGGGGCGTCGAGAAGACTTTAGAAGTACTTGAGAGATTTTCCCATTTCAACATTCCATTGCATTTTACAGAAAATACGTTGTTATCCGGACATTTGATGCCACCCGAGATAGAGGATTTAAATGACTACCAAATAAGTGATTGGCCGTCAACACCTGATGGTGAAGAACAACAAGCAATGGAAATTGTAAAGCATTATAAGACTCTTTTTGTGCATCCAATGGTAGAATCAATCACATGGTGGAATTTTTGTGATGAAAATGCATGGCTTGGTGCACCTGCAGGTCTTCTTAGACGTGACAATTCATGCAAACCATCATACTATGAATTAAAAAAGCTTATAAAAGATGAATGGTGGACGCATCCTACACGACTTGTCACAAGCAATACAGGCGAATTCGAATTCACAGGCTTTTTAGGAGAATATGAATTAATCGTCGGCAATAGAAAATTTCACTTTAACCTCGATAAAAGAAGCACATCAATAGAAATTACAGTCTAAGTTAATACAAAGCAAAAGACAGAAGGAATAATTTTTCCCTCTGTCTTTTTGCTTACAGATTATTTGTTTTTTCTAATAAACTGTATACGATAGCCGCTGCTTCCGCTCTCGTAGCATTTCCTTTAGGTGCAAATACGTTGTTGGGCTCTCCATTTACTATTCCTAATTTCGCTGCATTTGCTACTACGTTTCTTGCCCAATCGCTTATGGATTTGTCATCGCTAAATGATGTGGCACCTAAGTTTTCCTCTTTGTACTGTGTCAGCACCTCGTATGCCCTCATGGCTATTGCTGTCATCTCTTCTCTTGTTATGCTGTCATTTGGCCTTGCGTTCTTTCCATCACCTTCTATTAATCCTGCTTTGTATGCTGCCTCTATTGCGTTTGCATACCAGTCTCCACTCTTTACATCGCTAAATTCTCCGCTGTATGCTTCTTCTTTTATGTTTAATAGCCTCAGTATCATTGCTGTGAATTCTGCTCTCGTTACTGTCTTGTTTGGTTCATACTGGGTGTCCGTCATTCCTTCTACTATGTGCCTTGACGCTAATACTTCTATTACGTCTTTCGCCCAATTGTCTTTTATGTCATTAAATGTCTTGTCGTACTCAAATGCCGCATATTGTGAGAAGTGCGTCGCATTGAATGTTATTGTTCCAGATGACACGTCTACTTTTCCACCCACGTATTCCCATTGATTTGTCGTTGGGTTGTAGTAGTACACTGCTACTTTCCTTGGATCGTTGGCTTTTGATATATTTAATGTTACCTCCACTGGTTTTGCCAATGTTACATTGCCACTGCTACTACCTATTGTTATGTCTACTACATTAGAAAGCGGCACATAATTTGTCACATTAGGCTTTCCATTGTCTTTTATTGATACATTGACACCGTTTTGTATCTGGTTTTGGTTAAGTGCGTCTTTCGTAAGTGATATTGATGCGTTGTCTGATTTTATGACGATGTCTTTGCCGTTAGCTGCACTTGTATCTAAAATATCTTTAGAAATCTGTACGACTTTCTGTTGTCCTTGACCTATTGTGGTTATGTCAAATACTACTTTCTTGTCTTTTGAATTTACTATCAGGTCTTTAGCTTTTCCTGCATCAAGCGTCAATGTAATAACGTTACCATTCTTATTGACTGTTCCAATTGTACTGTTAGTATTGTTGGTATTACCGTTTGTAGTACTTGCAATTCCCGTGCTATTTGTGCCACCACCAGATGGCTTACCTGTCAGCATCAAGTTTCCAAACCCAGAAGTATCTTGCCATGAATTTCCGCTTGGATCACACCATGTGACAATACCTGTCCTCTTACCATTCTCATCTGCATCATTAACTTGCAAGTCAAATCCTATGACAGTGCCATTTGACGGAGTGATACTCGTCCAAGGGATAGCTTCTTCTACAATATATCCACTTTCTGTAAGGCTAGTTGCCGACTTAAAACCATTTGAATTAGTGCTTGCACCAAAACTTTGTTCATTGTCATAGTTAACTCTAAACTGTCCATCATCACTTTCATAATAAGTTGTTTTATCATTATTCTGATCTACAAAAACTTCTACAGAATCTTGTTCATATGGATTAACACTAGATTTATTCAAATTTGGATCTGTAACAACTGCCAAAACATAAAGGTACTTATCGTCCCACATCATTTTTGCTGTCGCAGTAGCACCATTTGAGCCTAAAACCCATGTATTTGTTGTAATAGGTTCAATATTATTCCAAATATCATCTACTTTGCCATCAATAACAGGAGTACCATATATAGCTGTTGCTATTTGTGCAGATTTTGACAACACTAGATCTCCAAAATACGATGTATTAGTATCTTGACTGTTTGTATAATCATTCCAAACTGTTATTGCATCTATATTGCCACTACCTTCATCATCATTTATTCTAATATCAAATCCAATTTTACTATTGACTGCAGGACTTATATCTTCAATTGGAATGGCTATCTGTGCTACGTATCCATAATTATTAGATGTTACATATTTTGTAATATTTGAACTCCCTGTACCATCCCTTTTAATTGTATAATGTTCATCATCAGTTTCATAAGAAGTAGATTTATTGTCATTCTTGTCTACAAAAATCTCAATACCATCATTATTAGATGGAGTATTATCTGAAATCTGTATTAGTAAATATAAGTTTTTAGTATCCCACATAGATTTAACAGTAGCAGTTGCACCAACAACACCTTTAACATAAGTATTTGCATAAAATGGTTTTACAAGTTTCCAAGAACTATCAATATTTGCTCCAATCGTAGGTGATCCTTCTAAAGCTTTTGCAGATTGAATATCGGGTATAGCTTTGCTTGGATCTACTACTGCCCAAAATGCTGGCTTCGCCTGCAACTTTGAATCAAAAAGCAGTGGAGCATTTGGTTTACTAAGCCAAGTCACATCATCCGAAACTCCCCAAAAAACTACAGCAGTTATATATTGTTTTTCAGCTTTAAATAAATCAAACAATTGTTTATACAATCTCGCTTGTTTAAGCAGTGCTTCATTCGATACATTACCGTTCATATTCATATCTAATTCGGTTACCTGTATTTCCACACCTAATGAAGCAAGTTTTTCTATAGAAGCTTTTATATTGTCTATATTTGAATTTATATTTATGTGCATTTGCATGCCTATTCCACTTATCGGCACACCTTCACTTTTTAACTTTTTCACTAAGTCATACATAGCCTGTGTTTTAACACCATTATTTTCGATGTTGTAATCATTAATAAACAATTTCATAGATGGATCTGCTTCATGCGCATATTCAAAAGCTTTTTCTATATAATCAGGTCCTATAATTTGTAACCACTTAGAATTTCTTAAATTGCCATTGTCATCAATAACCTCATTTACTACATCCCATCCAATTATTGGATTCTGAGAACCATATTTTGTTTTAAAATGGTCTAACACAGTTGTTATGTGAGTTTTTAATCTTTGAAGTAGTAAATCCCTTGAAGCTGGTTTAGACGGATCAGATGGATCCTGGAAAAACCAATCCGGAACCTGATTATGCCAAAGCAATGTATGACCTCTCATCTTCATATTATGTGCTATTGCATAATCAACAATCTTATCAGCATTATCAAAAGTAAAGTTTCCTTCTGTAGGCTGCAAGCTTTCCGGTTTCATGGCATTTTCTGCAACAAGCATATTAAAATGTTTAGCCGTCAATTGAGCATGTGGATCCGTATCATTTAATCTGCTTGGATCAACCGCAACACCGATCGGGAAATAATCTTTGAATGCTGAATATAAATCCGGAATATCATTTTGTATTGTAATTTGATTATTTGAAATTTCACCTATTACAGAAAAATCATCAATGTAAAACTCTAAAGTAGGATTTTGAGATTCTACATAGATGCTAATGCCGCTGTAATCTGCATCAGGTAAAGTAAAATTGCCTTTTATTTCTGTCCATTCGCCTTTATTGACATTAGCAAAATCATCAACTTGTATATAATTATCTTTGTCAGAAGTCGCTTTGACAGTAGCCTTAATTTGCTCTGTATCGTTGCCATCAACAAATTTCACCCAAAAATCCACATTGTATTGCTGCCCTGGAACTATTTTACCAGTCAAATCATAACTAGGTCCATTCCAATTAGCTGTCCTCCCTGTCGTCAATAAGCTATAATCCCCACTATGAGCTACTCCATACACTGCTTTAACAACAGACGAACCTGTTCCAACCCATCCAGAAGTATTTCCATTTTCAAAAGTTCCATTTGCAATGACATTTCCTACTTGTATTGGATTCTGTGGTGTCACTACAACATCATCAATATAGTATTCCAACGTTGGATCAGGTGATTCCACGTACATATATAATGTTTTTAATGTTCCAGTATAATCTAATGTATAAGTTCCGTTTATAGTAGTCCATGAATCTTCAGAAACTTGTTTTTGCCAAACTATTGTATCATAATGATTGCCATTGTCATCTTCTCTAAACATAGTAACAGTAATCAAAGGATTAGATGAATTTTGTCCAGAAACAAGTCTAACTTTAAGCGATACATTATATGATTCACCTTTCTGCATTTTCCCTAAAAAGCTATATGCAGGTCCTTCATATGTCTGTGTTCTACCTGTAACTTTCATACTGTATTGCCCAATTGCTTGCTCAGTCGTTACTGCTAATGTAGGATTACCTTGCTTAATCCAGCCATCAATTGTGCCGGTTTCGAAGTCTCCATTAGAAACCAGATTTGTATTATTTGTATTAATATCATCCGCAAATGCTCTTATGTGTGGGAAAAACAATGATGTCCCAAAAATCATTATGAAAACTGTAATAATAGATACAACTTTATTTACAATACTCTTCATTCTTACTTCCTCCCTCATTAAAGTTAATTATTGAAAAATTTATTTACTATCACCTCGCAATTTGCATGACTTTGTCTAAATAAATATTTTTAAATACCCCCTTTCATCATTTATATAAATCAAAAACATATTAACCCTTAACACTGCCAATAGTTAAACCCTTCACAAAATACTTCTGCAAGAATGGATAAACCATCATAATTGGAACAACCGCTACTATCGTCATAGCTGCTCTTATGCTTTCTGGGGTAACTGTATTGGAATTGTTTCTTAGTCCCATATCAAATGATGCTTGCTGTGTAAACTGCTGAGTCGACTGCAAAACTTTCTGCAATTCATACTGTAATGTGCTTAAATTTGGATTCATTGAACAAAAAAGCATTGTATCAAACCATGAATTCCATTGTCCAACTGCAACAAAAAGCGTTATCGTCGCTAATACTGGTACACTAAGTGGAAATATGATAGAAAATATTATTCTTAGTTCGCTTGCACCATCTAATTTCGCTGATTCTACAAGACTAGCTGGTAAACCATCAATATAACTTCTTACAACCATTATATTCCATGCGCTTACTATCCCTGGCAAAATGTAAACCCAAAAATTGTTCATAAGATGTAAGTCTCTGATCAACAAGTAATATGGAATTAAGCCACTTGTAAAATACATTGAATAAGTAAAAATTTTCGAAACGATTCCTCTTAAAACAAAATCCCTTCTGCTTATGGCATATGCGACTATTATGCTTGCAATAACATTTAAAACAGAACCTATGATAGCTCTTAATGCAGAGATTATCGTTGCATTGTAAATCTCAGAATCATTTAAAATTGAAACGTAATTAAAAGTCGTAAATTTCCTTGGAAACAGATAAATTCCACCTCTCACTGTATCTATAGCATCGTTAAATGAAACTGCTAATACATGTACAAATGGATACAGGGTGACTATTATTACAATCGTGAGAATAATGTAATTGATTGTGTCAAATACAATGTCTTCTGTACTCAACCTTATTCTATTATTTCTAGCCACTTTATAACCTCCTGAAATTTTGTAAATTAGATTAAAATGCACTTTCACCACTAAGTGCCTTCGATATTCTATTTGCTAATGTAACCATTGCTAAAGAAACAACTGAGTTAAATATACCGGCTGCTGTCGCAAATGAAAATCTCCCCATTGGTATACCATAATTGTATACATACAATTCCAATGTCTGTGAGTAGTCTATAACCATCGGATTTGATAATAGAAATACTTGTTCAAATCCTGCGTTTAATATCCATCCTGCATTTAATATTAAAAGTATTTTTATGGTTGGCACTATTGATGGTAATGTTATGGAGAAAATCCTTCTTATTCTGCCTGCTCCATCTATACTTGCCGCCTCATATAACTCACTGTCTATGGCAGTCATTGCCGCCAGGTAAATTATTGAATTCCATCCAACTTCTTTCCACATATCTGAAAGCGCCATCAAGGGCCAGAAAAGATGTGGAACTCCTATAAAGTTTATAGACTGCTTTATAATGTGAAATTTTAGAAGTAGTTGATTTATAACTCCATCTGGTGATAAGACATCAAGGACGATACTTGCTGCAACAACCCATGAAACGAAATGAGGCAAATATGATATAGTTTGCACCGTCTTTTTGAATTTCACATTTCTAACTTCATTTATCAGAATCGCCAATGTTATTGAAGAAAAAAATCCAAGAAAATATTTTAAAATACTAATTCCTAACGTATTTCGTATTGATTGATAAAAAGTTGGATCTTCAAACAACATTTTGAAATTTTCAAGTCCGACCCAAGGAGATTGGTTTATTCCAACAGCTGGATTAAAATTTTTAAATGCTATTATCCATCCCCACAACGGCACATAGCTAAATATAATCAGCAATACAAGAAACGGTATTACAATCAATACCAGTTCCTTTTGCTGAGCTAATTTTCTAAAAAACTTCTTTCTCTTGTCTTTTTTATCATTTACCATCTTTTCTTCTGATAAAACTTCTACTCTAGCATCTGTAACAGCCATGTTCAATCCTCCAAATAATATTTTAAGCGTAATGAAGTACGAAAATCGTACTTCATTACAAGATTTTTTAATTATATTGATTTATTATTTCGCGCCCCAATGCTGTATTCTCCAATCAATTTGCTTCTGGATATATGGCACTTCAAGATCGTAATTGGCTTTCTGCATTTCAGAAACGTACTCTTTCCAAATGCTTTCAAACTGATCTGGTTTTGCTGGTATCATTTGTGCTACATATTTTCTTGTAAGGTCAGATGCTTTTTGGTTTGCAATCTTAATCTGCTGTTCACTATCTGGTATGCTTATATCGTATACAAAGCCATAAGGTGTTTCAATTGGTGGTGCCATCATTTGCGACAAATTGGTTATATTATATGCTTTTAATACTTCTTGTTCGTATGGTTTGTATGAACTTGCTATATATTCTGGAGTATCTTGCGGTGATGCAAAATTGCCATCTGCAAGTTTTTCACCATCATTTGGATGTGGGAAATACCAATATTGTCCGATTCCTTCTTGTTTAGTATAATTGCTATCTTTATATTGAGTTAATTGGTCTGGTGTCATGTACATCTTTCCGTCTTTTACTGAATAATCTTTGCCTTCGATGCCCCAGTTTTCAAGCTTCAAAGCTTCATCGCTGGACATAGCATCTAAGAATTTGAATGCGGCAACAGGATCTTTGCAGCTCTTTGTTATAACAATGCCTGCACTATTTCCTGTCATATTCATGCTGTTATAGTCTTCTTTTGTAACACCATCGAAAGTAACAGGCAAAGCAAAAGGTACTCTATCATAAAGTTTTTGCTGCTCTAGTGAATTAATTGCATTTTGGATATCCCAACGCTGATCGTAAAATCCTAAAACTCTTCCTGATGAAATCAAAGATAGATATGAATCATAATTTCTAGTAAACATCTGCTTGTCAAGTATGCCTTTGTTCCATTCTTCGTTCAACTTTTTATAATAATCATGTGCCCATTGGCTTATTGCAAATGGATGTGCTTTATTGTTTTCATCAACCCATACATCGCCTGTATTTGCATTTCCAGCTAAGTAACTTGGAACACCAGTTAACGTAAATATCTTCCAACTGTCAGTAAGAGCAGTAAATCCTACTACTGGCTGTCCATTATATGTCGGATGCTTTTTAACATAATCTTCGATTATGTTAAAATACTGATCAAGCGTTAATTTCTTAGGCCATCCAGCATCTCTTAAAACCTCTAATGGAAGATAGAAACCTGAATATGGATATAGGTATTGTGCTTTTCTTGCCGGTGTCAAATAATAAATATGTCCATCTTTTGGGTCTCTCATCTTGTTTAAATCTTCTTGAGAATACCATCTTTTAATGTTTGTTCCGTATTTGTCGATCAAATCATCAAGAGGCACTAGATCATTAGCTTCTCTAAAAAGTTCAAATGTGTTATTACTTGCCACAATTAAATCAGGCAAATCGCCACCACTTATCATAAGTGTCGCTTTTGATGTCTCATCTGTGCCAACAAGATAACTTACTTGTAAATTAACACCTGTTAAATCAGAAAGCTTTTTCCAGACAGGTGTCTTTGTATAGTCGTATGGCGTAGCTGTTGATGTATCATAGAAAAGTGTGAATGTCTTCTTTTCTTTAGTATTATTGCTAGATGTGTTTTTGCTTGTATTATTGCTGGTTGTTTTTGTGTTACTGCAGCCTGTCAAAAGAGCTGAGATAACCATTACAATCGTCAGAATTAAAATAAATAATTTTTTCCCTTTCATCATTTCCCCTCCCGTAAATGTTGAAAAATTTAGAAAAGACTGAAGATACTCTCTATATTATCACCACCTCCGTATAGTTCAAATATATTTTTTATATATGAGTAGAGAAATATTTTTAAATGATCAAACAAGTGTTTAAATATTTACAACATATCTACCCATATATACCATCATTTTGCACTTAACGTTTACTAGTGTTGTCAAATAAACCTTCGTATTGAATAAAGGAACTTAAAAGAAATTAAATAAAACAAATGAATATAAATGAATAAAAATGAATTATTGTTGATACTTGTTTTTATTTCTAACTCTTACTTATAAGAGAATTATATATCAAAAAATTTTTAAAAAAATAGAATTTTTTTACCTGATTCTTTAATTTTTTTACTTTGTCTAATCAACAAATAAACTGGTTACTTTTTTTCTAAAGATGTGATAAAATATAGATAAAGTATTTTGTTTAAATGTCACAAAAGTGATGTTATATAATTTTATGTCATTCAATGCATTAAAAAAATTAGCTCCAAAGGAGTAAATAAGATGTTTGACAAGGTAATTAAAAAGTTTGGAGATCTAAGTATATCCTCTAAAATAGTGTTGTATTACTTGTTTGTGCTTATTATTTCGATTTCTTTTCTTTCGATTGCGTACCAAGAAATAAATAATAGTATAACCAGCAACAAGGTTATGCAAGTTTCAAATGAAATTGTCTCTAATATTAATTCCAGCATAGAGTCTTTAATAAACACCGTAGACAATCAGTCTAAAATATTAATATCTAGCCAAATTCTGCAGTCAGCATTGGCAAATGGAAATGCAGGCAACTATGCAAGCTATATACAGCCAATGAGCAAATATTTGTCAGATTTTTTAAACTTTAATGACTTTATTTCGTCTATATATATTTTTGACAACTTAGGAAACGAATACTTTGTTGATAATGTCTCTTTTAAAAGCATCAGTTTGTCTACAATAAAGACAGCTAAATGGTATGACAGGCTTGTAAGTTTAAGTGGAAAATATATACTAGAAGCAAATGATGGAAATCTCATAGATCAAAGCAATGGCAATAAAGGATATGTATCATTTATAAGAGTCATAAACGATATAAATAGTCAGAAGCCAGCCGGAATCATGATAATAAATATTTCTGAATCTTATTTGTACAAGTATATAAATAGTTCAATAAATACCTATACGTCTGGCATAATAATAAGAGATGAAAATGGCAATACAATAATTAAGCCGACAAACATCAGCAAAAATTTAAACAGTGAAATATATACATTCATCAGTCCAAATGGCTCAACAGTTAGAAAGATAGATGGTAAAGTCTATATAATATCAGACTTGAAAAATGACTTCGGCTGGAATATCATCAGCATAACGCCGTTTAATGAACTTAATAGCCAATTTTGGATCTACAACATAATACTTCTTTTTGTCATAGTCATAAACATAGTATTGCTTTTGCTGGGGCTTCTCTTTATATCGCTTTTTATATCACAACCTATAGTAAAGTTAGTAAACTCCATGAAAGGCATAAAAGACGGTAAATTTGAAAAAGTAGACATCGCCACAGGAAACGACGAGATAGGTATGTTAAAAGACGTGTACAACAAGATGATCGATGAAATAAAAAAGCTAATCGGCGATATAATAAATGAGCAGAAGATGAAAAGAAAGCTAGAACTGGAAGTAATGCAATCGCAGATAAAGCCTCATTTCCTGTTTAATTCTTTTGATGCAATAAGTGCGTTGATTTTGATGAATGACACGAAAAACGCCAGTAAAATTGTGAAAGCCTTAGGAAAGTTTTATAGATCTTTTTTGATGAACGGCAATGAAGAAATAACGATAAAAGATGAATTAGAAATAATAGATAATTATCTTACAATTCAAAAGATACGCTTTGGCAATAAATTTGACGTTATAAAAGAAATTGACGATAGAACATTGCCTTATAAAATACCTAAGCTGATACTTCAGCCTTTAGTAGAAAATGCATTAAACCACGGCGTAAGAGGAAAAGACGGGCAAGGCATAATAACAATAAAATCTCTTTACGCTTCAAATCAAATAACCCTTATTGTCTCTGACAATGGAAAAGGCATGAGTGAAGAAAAGCTAAGGGAAATAGAATCTGGTCAATCAAAAGGAGTTGGGCTAAGATCTACAATTGAAAGGCTAAAAATCTACTACAATTACAACGATGTTGTGAAGATTCAAAGTAAACCAGACGAAGGAACAACTATTGTAATAACTATTCCAATAAATGAGGAGGACTAAGATGTCTGAAAATAACATTAAGGTATTTATAATAGATGATGAATATTTGGAAAGAAGTCTTTTGAAGCAATGCATAAATTGGGAATCGTTAGGAATGGAGATTGTGGGAGAAGCTTCAAATGCAAATGAAGGCATAAAATTAATCGATGAATTAAAACCAGATATCGTCTTTACCGATATAAAAATGCCCGGTATAGACGGCATCGAATTTAGTGAATTTATTTTAAAGAGACACCCATCATTAATAATTATAGTCCTTACAGGCTACAATGATTTTAATTACGCTCAAAAATCTGTAAAATTAGGTATCTTTGATTTTTTGCTTAAACCTATTGACGAAAATGAAGTCTTAAACACAGTAAAAAAAGTGAAATCGTACATTGAAGAAAAGAAAAAAGAAAAGAGAGAACTTGAAGATTTAAAAAAGCAATTATATGAAAACCTACCTTATCTAAGAGAGCGTTTTTTGAATGAGCTGATTACTAGTAATTTATCTGAAAATTCAATAAATGAAAAGCTTGATTTCTTTAAATTTCACTTTAAAAATGGAAATTTTCAAATTGCTGCAATAGAAATCGTAAATTCAACGAACATGAGTGAAGAATCTCGCTTGATTCAAAATTTTAAAGTCAGTAACTATATCAAAAGCTATTTCAAAAAGTTAAAAAATATCATTGTATTCTCTGACCAGATGAATAGAATCGTCATCCTAAGCAACGATGAGAAGATAGATCTATATAAAATTTGCATGCGTCTTAAAAACAAAATAAATAAAGAGCTTGATTGTACTTTAAATATCGGCATCGGCAACATAAAAGAACACATCGGCGAAATTAGAACGTCCTACATGGAAGCCATCGATGCATTAAATTATCACATTGCAGTTGGAAATAACAATATAATACATTATAGAGATGTCCAATTTAAAGAAAGTAAATCGGAAAGCGACACAATGCATCTTTTAAATGAATTAAAATTTTATCTGAAATCCGGATTAGAAGACGATGCGATAAATACTGTAAAAGAAGTTTTTTCTTTGATCGATGTTAAAAGTGAAAACGCACTTAAGTTAATACACGTAAGTGCATTAAACATTATTTCGGTCTGTTTCTCAGTCTCTCTCGAATTAAAAGAGAATTTTGACGATATATATTTATCCGAAATAAACACCTACAACAAGATAGTGAATATAGAGACGCTGCCTGAGATGGTAGAATTCTTATCGTCCATAGTAATAAACACAATAAAGGCTGTCAATAAAGAACAGATTAGCAACATAAACAATTTGATTGATGATGTTAAAAAGTTCATAGATGAAAATCTTAGCGACAGCAATTTGTCACTATCATTCGTAGCAAAGCATTTTTATTTAAATCCCAGCTATTTAAGCCGGACATTCAAAAAGGAAACAGGCATAAACTTCATAGAATACTTGACAAATAAGCGAATGGAAAAGGCAATAAGCCTTATTAAAGAGAAGAACATGAAGTCATTTGAAATCGCCAATGCCGTAGGCATACAAGACCCAAACTACTTCTCATCGTGTTTTAAAAAATACACAGGCTTAAACGTAAGCGAATATAAAAAATTGATAAAAAATACAATTTAAGGAGATGCATAAGCATCTCCTTATGAATTTATCTCCAATATAAACTGCATCGCTAAATCTCCAAACCCTCTCATAGGCTCATGCCCATAATCAGGATACACTTTTATATCCTTTTTTGATTTTATGTTATTGTAGGCTGCAAAAACAGTAGACGGTGGACACACCTGATCCATAAGTCCAACGCACATTAAGACGTCGCCTTTTATCCTTTTTGCAAGATTTTTAACGTCTATATATCCAAGCTTAGTAAATACTTCATTCTCCCTTTCATGCCTTGGATCAAAAAGCCTAAAATAGTCTGTAATCTCTTGGTATGCGTTTTTTGCAAGGTCTAAATCCCATACTCTCTTATAATCAGATAAGAAAGGATATTCAGATACTACCTTGCGTATCCTTGGCTCCAATGCAGCACATGCCAACGACAAACCTCCACCCTGAGAAGGTCCCATGACTGCAACCCTATCTTCATCAACTTCTGGCATGTCCATAACTATTCCAGCCAATTGAGCAGTATCTAAGAAAATATGCCTAAAAAGCATATTGTCAGCATCATCGTCTAACCCTCTTATAATATGCCCATTTAGAGTATTTCCCTTTACACCGCCTACATCTTGAGACTGCCCTCCTTGACCTCTTGCGTCCATAGCCACAACAGTAAAACCTGCCGCCACATAATTTAATTTGTCATTCCAGTCACCTGAATTTGATGAATATCCATGAAATCTTATCAGCGCTGGATGCTTTCCTTCTGTCTTAGGCTTTATATACTTTGCATGGATTCTTGCACCACGCACACCTGTAAAGTACAAATCGTAGCACTCTGCAAAAGGCACTTGAAAGCTACTTTTTTTGAGTTCAATCTTAGGATCAATTGACCTCATCTCATCTAAAGCCCTCTCCCAATACTCGTCGAAATCTTCAGGGCATGGATTTGTACCAGTGTATTCTTTTAGTTTTTGCAATGGCATGTCAAAAAGCCCCATATCGATCCCTCCAAATGCATTTCAATATCCATTTATCTTGCTGTCATCAAGTCCTATATATGTGCTTGATTCGTCAATCCTTTCTGTCAACTCATACAGCACAACCGCATTTTTCCCTAATTTAAACTTTAGATTTAAGTATCCGTCATTGGTAACAGCATAACTTGTCATTATCTCCGGCTTTGCAATTTCTCTAAGCGTATTTATCTCTTTTTTGCTGGGATACCTTGGTCTACCCATGTGTATCCACGTCCCCCATGGATTGCCATGTTCTTCATCTATTAACTGCCTCTTAATAAATACGTCTCTAAATCCAACTGGTACCTCAATTTCATATTCTTTATCTGGATTTTCAGTCTTATCCATAACTTCATTCCACGCTATAAGTGCGACAGAGCCATCATCTCTCCTCGTCACAAGCATGTGCTCATCCCTATAAAGTATTTCTTCTCCCATGGCATTAAAGAATTTAAATGTGTAAAAGGTAGGTTTTGGTATCATATTCAATGCCACAAGTCCAAATCCTCCATGAAACTGTGATCTGGGCACATCTCTTTCTTCGAAAACGTCGCTAAACGTCCAGTAAGAGAATGAATCGACGTAATCTCCGCCTTCGCTTAAAATCCTGGCAATATAGGCAGCATTAAATGGCGTATCGTGTACAGGATTTTGGGGGCTGTAAGATGTATTGTATTCTGTTATGTGAAATGGAAGGTTCGGAAAATGTGAGTTTCTTATGATCTCTCTCACTGTTTTAAATTCATTTAGCATGTATTCTGATGGCATAATCTCTTGATATATAAGGTGTGGCGTATATTCACCTTGTTTGGATGTATACGCATGTCGCGACACAAAATCTACAGGAACATTTTCTTCATAGCAGAAATTCAAAAAGTCTTCTATCCAATAGTCAGCACCACCGCATATAGCAGGTCCTCCGACTTGCAAATTCTCATTTACTTCTTTTATCGCCTTTGCAGTAACCTTGTACAGCTTAAAATACTCCTTCTCATCAGCATCCTTCCAAAATCCTTTTAAGTTTGGCTCATTCCATATTTCAAATGGCCATTTTACCACTTCGTCTATGCCATACCTTGATATGAAATGCGAAACAACAGCTTTTATAAGGTTTTCCCACTTTTCATAATCCTTGGGAGGGGTAACATTACCCTCCCAATAAAAAACTGTCTGTGTACCAGATGCTAATCTTTTAGGCATAAATCCGATTTCCACAAATGGCCTTATACCCATTTCTAAAAATGAGTCGAAAATCCTATCTATATAAGTAAAATTGTAAAAAGGCTTTATTTCATCGCCTACCACATCTTCTCTGTATATTCCTACATCGTCACACAAAAGGCCATGTCCTCTTATATACTTAAAATCTATGTTTTCTTTCACAAATTTTAATGTATCAACGTACTCCTTTTGAAGTGCAAGGCCAAGCCTGCCTGTCCCTACGCAATATCTCCACCTATCAGAAAACTTCTTATTAGAGAAATCTGGTACTTTCACTTTAATCATGCTAAGACCCCCAAAGTCTATTTCATCCACAATACACTTGTTACAAGTCTCGGATACAAGCGACTTCCTCTTGGTGTACCTGTATCGCTGTTTACTTGATCTGTTGCACAATCTTCGCTGCAAGACACCTGTTGCCACATTGCGTGTACCCTATCCCACTCAATTTCTTTATCGCCAAAGTCTATATTAAGCACATCTTTTATCACATATTGACACAAGAAAATTTTGCTGTTCCACGTATTCTTGCTGGTTGACGAAAGCTTCCAACCGCCAGACACTTCATCTATGCATATACCTGGCTTCATAATCGTCATTACATGCTTCTTTAAAACTTTTATAAGCTCGCCAAATACACCATCTTCACTTACAAAGTCAGTATATCCTACAACATATGGATATACCAATGCTTCTACAGCAGGTATTATTCTGGATGTATTGCCTTTTTCAAACACTGCAGGTATATACTGATTGTCTTCGTCAAATTTTCCGACGATAGTATTGGCAGCCTGTTTTGCCTTTTCTAAAGCTTTTTCTGCCTTTTCACCAAGATCATTTTCTTTAAACAAGCCGTGTAACATCACGTAAGCTGCCCATGTCTTTACCCCAAGGTATAGATTATTTCTCGCTTGTCCTAAGCTTTCGTCAAGGCTATCGTAAGTCGTTATTTCCGATCCTGTCTCGCACCTTGAACTATCAACATCCATTATACCATCATTATTTTTATCTCTTGCCACAAGAGAATCGAAACAATCTTCAAATACCCCAATGTTTTTCTTTAACCATTCTTTATCGTTCATTTTTATTGCATAGACAGAACCTGTCAAAACCCAATTCAAAAGCTCCTCATGTGCCATGTAGCTGAAACACCCAGTCAGATTTGGAAGCTCATACGATGAATAACCTTCTTTGAAAAAACCATCTGCAACGCCCATATCATGCGTAAATGCAAGACCTGCTTGATCTCTGTAACTGTACTTTTCATAGTACAGATCCAACGTGTTTGTGATCGTCCAAGGATGAAATCTCATTTCCCAGAAGACATGGTCAACTGTCAAATCAAATGTATTTATCATAATGTATTCGCCTTCGTTTACTACCCAAAGAGGCATACCATCATCCCGCTTTAAAAGTTCTGTGCTGGCATAATAACTGTGGGCTGCATGTGCCAACAAAAACTGCCTGTATTCATTTAAGCCACTTTTCTTAAGCTCTTCGTCTCTTTCTCTCGCTAAGTTTAAGTAATAATCTTGATTGTCCAGTCCAAATGATAATACTTCTTCCAGCGACTTGAAAACAGATGTATAGTAAAATTCAGTATCGATTCCTGTCGTGATGACGCCGCTTTGATACGTTGCCAATGCCACAGTATATGTCCTTTTCTCCCCTCTAGGTACTTTAAATATCAAAGATGGTGCTCTGCCAAGCCCATGATTTTGATAGTTGTCATTTGCCCATGAAGTCAAAATATCAAGCCTTGAAAGCTCTCTTACATCATCGCTCTTTTTGACAGCAAAACCGTATTTTCTACCGTACACTCCTCCCAAGTACTTTCCATCCGTAAGCTCGGATAATATCCTTTTTGGGCCTTCAAAGCCAAATATCATTTCAGCATCCTTATCGCTTCCAGTATTATCCATCGTCAACTGTATAAAAATCACAGGTGCCAGTGCAAGTTTCTTTTCGTCTTCATTCATCAAAGAAGGATCTTTTACGTATCCAAACGGAGTAATGATAGAAAATTTAAAATCTCCCGCTGTCCAAGTATCTGATGCCCAACCTAACTCTCTCTCTATCTCATCTTCGCCAAAGACTCTTATATTCTTTTCTTTCTTGCTTGTAGAGACTTCTCCTGTAAACTCCTCTTCTGCATTTTTTGTATCATCTTTAATAAATGGCAATAAGCTTATAACACCATCTCTTTTGTATCCAATGTAGACATTGTTTTCAGGCGGCCGAACATCATTTAATACGACGCCGCCACCTTTACCGCATTTACCAATTACAAAACTTGAGAAAGCACCAAATGCGCTGTGGTGCGCATAAAAAGATTTACTTATCATTTAAAACACCTCTTCTTAAGATTATAAATTTCATTCAACCTTTATAGCTTTTGTTTGAGCTTCTAACGCCAACTCTATAGCTTTAAAAATGTGCTCCTGCGTCATGGCATTTTCCGTCCTGTTTAATGAGTCCAGTATCAAGTCACCAAAGAAAGGAAATCCTACCTTCCCCTTTACATCTATCAAAAATTCACCATCTTTGTTTACTAAGTACACATGATCTGGAGCATTTTCTCTGGCAACATCGATATACTTTCTTAGCTCTATGTAGCCTTCTGTGCCTAATATAAACAGCCTTCCATCGCCCCATGTGCCAAGTCCCTCAGGTGTAAACCAATCAAGCCTGAAATAGCCTGTTGCACCATTATCTCCAATTAGCGTTACGTCGCCAAAATCTTCAAATGTAGGATATTGCTTGTGATTGTAATTTGCTACTTTTGATGATTGGACTTTTGCGTCTTTTGCACCTGTATAATACAAAAACTGCTCTATCTGATGACTGCCTATGTCACATAGTATGCCTCCAAATTTGTCTTTTTCGTAAAACCAATCTGGCCTTCCTTTTCCTTCTCTGTGTGGTCCCATCCCTAATACTTGTATTACTCTGCCTATTGCTCCTTTTTCTATTAACTGTCCAGCATAAACTGATGCTTCATTGTGAAGCCTCTCTCCATAGTACACGGCATATTTTTTATTTGTCTTTTCGACTTTTTCTTTTGCTTTTTCTAATTGCTGCCATGTTGTCATTGGAGGTTTATCTGCAAAGTAGTCTTTTCCTGCATCCATTGCTTTTAATCCTATGTCACATCTTTCTGATGGTATTGCTGCACTTGCTACTAATCTTACTTCACTGTACATCAGTATTTCATCTTCACTGCGAGCTTTTTTAGCAGTAGGAAATGCTTTTATGAATTTTTCTACTTTCTCTGGATCTTTGTCGTAGACCCACTTTACTTCAGCACCAGCTTCTACTAGTCCTTTTGTCATGCCATATATGTGCCCATGATCTAATCCAATGGCTGCAAATTTAAATTCTCCTTCACTGCAGACTTTTTTAGCTTTGCTTTCAGGCATATAGTACATACCGTTTTCTTTGCTCATTTGGTGTTCCTCCTTTATTTACTTTATTTCCCTTCCAAATGTTATGCGTTCGTCGTTGAAATTTTCTACAAACGTTTTTTTCTCATAAAAATGAGGCACTCTTGCCATTATGCCATCTACTGTATAGAATGGATCATCTTTTTCAAGTGGCAATTTGACAGCTTCTTTTGTTGTAGCTGCTTTGTATATGGCAGTTATAAGCTCTATAGCATTTCTTCCATCGCTACCACTTACCAAGATTTCATGGTTTGATTCTAACGCTTTTAATACATCGTCAATCTGTGGAGTGTGCCCGCTGTACTTTGTCACATCAAGACTGTCGTAGTATCTTTGTATTTTCTTTTCCAGTTCTTCGTCTTCTCCAGATGGAAAACCATTACTGGATGCTGTAGATGCATATACTTTCCATGGCACTGATATCCTGGCCTTTTTCCCTTGAAGCACAATTTGTTGCTCTTCTCCATGATGAACAACTGAACTGGTTATCTGGGCTAATGCACCGCTTTTGTACTTAAGTATGGCTATTGATATGTCTTCAACTTCGGCGTTATCATGTGCCACATTGCTCATTACAGCCTGCACTTCTTCAGGCATCCCCAAAAGCCATATAAGCATGTCTATATGGTGTATTGCATGATTTAGTGTGCAACCACCACCTTCTTTTTCCCATGTGCCTCTCCACCACAGATCGTAGTATGAATGACCTCTCCACCAAAATGAGTCAACTTGTGCATGTACTATATCCCCCGCTAAGCCTGACTCTACAATCTTTTTTAGTTTCATGAATTGAGTCCTAAAGCGATTCTGTGCTATTACCGACAAGAGTTTTTTGTTTTTCCTTGATGCTTCAATCATCCTGTCGCATTCTTCTAATGATGATGCCATCGGTTTTTCTACGATTACATTCTTTCCAGCATTTAAACTTTCCACTGCAATGACTGCATGTGTGTAAGGCGGTGTGCATATGTCCACCAGATCAATATCTCCTCTTTTCAATATTTCTTTGTAATCGCTGTACAAAGTGGCATCATCTAAGCCAAGCCGCTTCTTTTTTTCATAAGCTTTGTCTTCGTAGATATCGGCTATGGCGACGATCTTACACCTGTCTTTAAACTCTAAAAAGCCTTGTATGTGGGCAGATGAAATATTACCTGCCCCAATTATGGCTATATTAATCATAATAAACTTCCTCCAATCAATCAACTAAGTTATTAATCTAAATTTTTCGATTTTCACTGTATTTCTGCCTCAATCTCCCTCTAAAGCAGCTATTCATAAATTTTCCTTCCATATTCATCTTTTATTCCAGTCTTCCTGTAAAAATAAGTGTTTACAACATCTCTCCACTCTTTAGCATCAACTACCTGTATGTCAAACTTCTCTAACACAACTTCATATACCTCATCGTCTATTTTCCCTTTCAATTTTATCCAAGCATCCCTCATTTTTTCTGCTCGCTCTACACCTTCAAAATGTGTATCGTATATGTGTTGGATAACCGTCTTACCTGATTTTAGCTTGTGGCCATAAGGCACATGGTGGAAAAATAACAAAAGCTCATCAGGACATGTATCAATATTTTCGTACATCTTTGCAACAGGCTCTTTGTACTGGGCTGTGTAACCTGTACCTGTTGCTACAGTCCTATCGACGCCTATTCCCTTAAAATCTGCATAATGATACGTGCCCCAATGAGAATACTCATATCCGTCAACATTAGGGCCGTAATGATGGCCTGGGTTTACCATCCATCCTATCCCAAGAGGGCTTGTGTATTCCTCATATATCTCTCTCGATTCCAAAAGCATCGGTACGACTGTATTCAAAACATCTTCATCACATCCAAATGTAAGTCTCACCCATTCCTCAGCAATCTCTCTTGATGAAAGATCTGGATTCCACGCAAGCCTTCCAAAGCCATAAAGATTTGATTGCGCAAGAGGATGTCCTGTCCAGCACTCACTATCTCCTACATTTGCCACCCCCACAATTCCACCGTGCTTTGAACCAAACAAGCTGCCGCTTACGACTTTCTTTACAAACGAGCCTTCTCCTTTCGCAAATGTATCAAAGTCTAAAGCTTCCTTCCAAAGTGGCACAAGGTAACATAAATGTTTCTGTTGTCCAGTGTACTCTTGAGTAATCTGAAACTCCATAAAAACATTTGTCTTCTCCATTGCACCAAATAATGGTGTAATCGGTTCTCTGATTTGAAAATCCATCGGTCCATTTTTAACTTGCAAAACCACGTTATCCATAAATTTCCCATCTAATGGCTTGAAATTGTCATAAGCAGCTTTTGCTCTGTCTGTAGAGCGGTCTCTCCAGTCCACCATGCAGTTGTATACAAAAGTCCTCCAAATGACAATGCCGCCATAGGGTTTTAGTGCTTCAGCCAACATATTTGCACCATCGGCGTGATTACGGCCGTATGTGAATGGTCCAGGTCTAAACTCTGAATCAGCCTTCACCAAAAATCCACCGAAGTCAGGAATATAACTGTATATTTTTGATGTCACATCTTTCCACCACTTCTTAACTCCATCGTCAAGCGGATCTGCGGTAGAAAGACCACCTATCTCGACTGGGGAAGCAAAATTTATGCTTAAGTACGTCTTTATGCCGTAATCTCTAAATACATCTGCTATCTTCGCCACATCAGGCAAAAATTCATCTGTAATAAGCTTAGTCTCTTGTTGATGGACATTGACATTATTTATTACGACTCCATTTACCGCAATAGACGCAAGTAGCCTTGCATAATCTTTTATCCTGGAAAGGTCTTGGACTATGCAATTATCTTTAAAGAAGATAGATTTTCCCGCATATCCTCTTTCAATATTGCCATCCATATTATCCCAATGATTTAATATCCTAAAATCATTTTGAGGATTGTCAATGCACGATGCATCTTCCAGATTTTTACCGCTAAATATAGATCTTATGAGGTGAAAAACACCATATAAAACGCCTTTTTCGCTTCCACCGATTATAGACAGTACATTGTGATTATCCTTTTTTACAACATTTAATGCAAAGCCTTCACTTTTAAGTTCTCTTTCTAAATCCACTTTTAATCCTTCTGCCTTAAAATCATCCAGTGTGCCTATAAAAATGCAATTTGACTTTGGTATATTTTCGATTATTTCTATGTCGACATCTTTAATATTCGATAAAGCTTTTTTTAGCTCATTAACCGCATTACTAATAATCCTATTATTGCCTTTAACAACAATATATTTAAAATAATCCTCATATCCATCAGGCACTTTTTCATCGCAAAGTTCATACCTAAGCCAACAGTCATACATTCTGCCAACAAATTTCTTATCGCTAATCATAATATCACTCTCCACAAGTCAATTATATAATATAATACCATTATTTTGAACATTTAATCAAATTTACCTTACTAACATTTTTCCCTTTGAAGGCGTAAGCCATCAAAGGGAAAATAGAATAAACATCATCCATTATTTGTTTTTGCTGCTTTTGTATACATCGTTTGTAAGTTTAACTAATTGATCTACACCTTTAGCATTGACCTGTTGTACATAGCTATTCCAGTCTTTGTCGATAGATGCAACACCTGTTATGAATTTCAACATCATCTGTTCTACATAGTCAGAAATTGGCTGGCTAAGCATATTAGCTTGCTCTCTCTGGCTTTCAGTAAACGGCACAGGCGGTGCAACTGGTAACAGTTTTCTTTGAGTATTCACTTGGTTTTCAAAATTTGCTACTTCTGGAGTCATCATTGATTCAGCAAGATCTTTTGGTCCACCATACAATAAGCAGAACACACCACCAGAAAAGCCGTAATCCTTCTGCAGATTCTTTGTACCACTTGGGTTCAGATTCATATAATTTACGTCAGGCATAAGCTGGAACTTGCCATTGACTTTCTGATACGTTACGCCTTCAACGCCCCACTTTGTAAGGGTCTCACCTGCTTCGCTGTACCACAACCAGTCTACGAACTTAAGAAGTTGTGGGAAGTTTGGATCGTCTTTAGCTTTTGCTGAAATCATTATACCGTTTTCAAGACGGTTGCCTGCAATAACTCCACCTTTTGGTCCTGCCAATGGCAAAATCTGTGTCACTTTAAAGTTACCTTTTCCTAATGTCTGATTCATCTGATTGATCATATTCTGGATTTCCTGCGTATTTGTCATGATGACAAATGACTTACCTGTTACAAACTTCTGTACTGCTTGATCGTCTGTCTGTGTGAAGCTGGCTGGATCAAGAAGCCCTTCTTTTACAAGTCTATTGAAGTACGTCAATGTATCCTTGTATTCTTGTGAAGTTGGATAGAATTCCCAATCATCCTTTGCGCTGTTGTACAAAACAGTTGAAGTCTGTGTCCAATCAAATAGTCCATCGCTACCTGCAATCGGCACACCAAATGTCGGCAGTGCTTCACCTATTAAAGCTTTACCTTGCCATCTATCTGACAATGGATATGTGTTCGGATATATCTCTTTTAATTTTTTCAATGCTGATTCCAATTCATCCCATGTGTTTGGAATCGGTATATTGTTTTTCTCAAATATATCTTGTCTTATTGCCAACGAGTACTGCATTGTATAAGTTTGATGCAACATTGGCAAAACGTAGAACTTTCCGTCAGCTTGCTTTAATGAATTGATGTCATTTTGAAGTCCCCATTCTTTTACTTCTCTTGAGAAATTAGGCATTTGATTTATATAGTCGCTTATAGGAAGTATAGCACCTGATGAAACAAATGGTATTTCTTGCCCGGGATATGTCTTTGGTATTATCTCTGGCGCCTGTCCTGAGCTAATAAGAAGGCTTCTCTTTTGAGCATAATCGCTCATTGGCACTATAGTAAGCTTTAGCGTGACATTAGTAGCATCTTTTATGGCTTTCCACAAAAGCCAGTCTGATTTATAAGGATAATTTGGATGGTCGCTATACAGCATTGTAAATTCCAATGGCTTATCTGATTTAAAATGTAAGTTTTGTGGATCGCTATTATTTGTGGCAGTCTGAGTTTGTTTGCTTGTATTGTTGCTGCTGGATGAAGAATTTTTATTTCCGCAGCCTGATAGCAAAACACCTACAGCCAAAACTACAACTAGCAAAAACGACAACAATCTTTTTGCATTTTTACTCATATAAAATATCCTCCTCTTAATTAATTAAAATCAGAAACTTATGAGTATAAAGATTTGTTTTTTATGTTACCACCACCCCCTTAAAAATCATCTCAGATAGTCCCTCCTTTTTATTGAATTTAATATGATGCCTTTTAGCCTTTTAATGAGCCAATCATTACGCCTTGAACAAAGTACTTTTGTATAAATGGATATACCATCATTATTGGTATTGAAGTCAATATGACGCTGGCTGATTTTAAAGTCGCAGATATTTGAGCCAATTCGCTTTGGTCAGATGTGCTGCTAACTGCCGTCTGCTGTGCACCTGCTAAAATATTTCTCAAGTACAATGCGACAGGAAATTTTGAGCTATCATCAAGGTATATAAATGGTCCAAACCAGTTGTTCCAAACACCTACTGCGTAGAAAAGCGCCATAACGTACATTATAGGTTTTGAAAGCGGAAGTATTATTTTAAGAAGAATGCCGTATGTGCTCATTCCATCAACTTCTGCAGCTTCCTCTAACTCCGCTGGTATTCCTTCGAAGAACGTCTTCATAACCATTACGTTAAACGTGCTGACCGCTCCTGGTAGCACGACACCCCATATAGTGTTTCTCATGCCTAAAGCGTTTACTAAAAGGTAAGTCGGTATAAGTCCACCGCTGAAAAACATAGTAAATACCACAAAGCCTAAAATAATTCCTCTACCTTTTAATCGCTTTTTAGACAACGGATACGCTAAAAGCGTCGACAAAAATAATGAAACAAGCGTACCTACAACAGTGTAAATAATCGTATTTTTATAGCTGGTCCAGAATTCTTTTTCCGCCAAAAGAACTTGATACGTCTTTAATGTAAAACCTTTTGGATATAAAGACACCAAACCTGCATAAACGTATTTTTCGCCGCTTAAAGACACACTTAATAGATACCAGAAAGGATACAATGTCACCAATATTACTAAAATCATTATTATCGTATTTACTACTTTAAATATTTTATATTGCTTTGACTCTTTCATCTATCATCACTTCCCTTACCATAGACTGGATTCTGTGAATTTTCTTGACAAGTAGTTTGCAGTGTAAACTAATGTAAGACCTATAACTGCTTCAAACATGCCTATTGCTGCGGCATAGCTAAAGTTATTTGATACAAGTCCCATTCTGTATAGATACGTAGATATGACATCCGCCGTAGAATACGTCAGAGGATTATACAGAAGCAGTATCTTTTCAAATCCTACTGACAAAAGTCCGCCAATGTTTAGTATCAAAAGTATCATTATCGTAGGCAATATACCTGGAATAGTCACATATATTGTCTGCTGCCATCTGCTGGCACCATCTATTATAGCCGCCTCGTACAATTCCGGGTTAATATTTGTCAGCGCTGCAAGGTACAGTATAGCGCCCCAGCCCATGCCTTGCCAAATGCCTGAGACGATGTATATAGTCCTAAACCATTGCGGTTCTGCCAAAAAGTTGATAGTATGCCCAATGTAATGTTTTACAATCATATTGATAACGCCTGATGATGGATCAAGTATCTGCATTATCATGTCTGCCACAACAACCGTCGATATGAAGTATGGCAAATATGATACTGTTTGTGTAAATCTCTTAAACCAATTGCTTTTGATCTCATTCAAAAGCAAAGCAAAGATTATCGGAAATGGAAAGCTTATTACCAAATACTCCACACTCAAAATTATCGTATTTCTAAAAACCTGCCAAAACGATGGATCATGTATAAACATGTCAAAATACCTAAGTCCGACCCATTCTGTACCGTAAACAGGTCCACCCGGAACAAATCTCCTAAAAGCGATAATATTGCCGTACATAGGCACATATCTAAATATGATGTAATATGCTATGGGTAGTATAAGTAGGCTATATAATTGCCAGTCTTTTTTAATAGCTTTTAACGTCTTCTTAAAATCCCTATTTTTTCCTTGTTTAGCCTCCTTACCCCCACCTTTATTAACCAATGCAGAATCCATATGCTTTTTCTCCTTTCCCAGTAAAACAGAAATTACTTTGAATTTGGTCTTTAATACTGTCAACTATTTTCTTATAATAGTTCATTTAGACATCTTAGTTATAGCCTCCCAAAGCCCATTCAAATACGTCACACCTAAAGCTCTGTCGTAAAGTCCATATCCCGGTCTTGCCTTTTCATTCCATATCATCCTGCCGTGGTCCGGTCTTACATATCCTTCAAAACCTATATCATAATAAGCTTTCATGATTTCAAACATATCAAACGATCCTTCACTTGATAAATGTGCTGATTCGTAAAATTTCCTCTCGCCTATAAACCTTATATTCCTTACATGGCCAAAATGAATCCTTCCCATCTTGCCAAAATGCCTTATAAGCTCTGGTATATTGTTTTCAGGATTTGAACCTAACGAGCCACTGCAAAGCGTCAATCCATTGTAAGGACTGTCTACAAGGTTTACAATCCTTTCAAGATTTTCTTTACAAGTGACTATCCTTGGCAGTCCAAATAATGACCATGGCGGATCATCTGGATGTATAGCCATCTTTACATCGTATTTTTCACATGTTGGTATTACATTCTCCAAGAAGTACTTAAGATTTTCAAATAACTTTTCTTCATCAACATCTTTGTACATGTCAAACAGCATCTTCAATTCTTTTAAGCGGTCAAGTTCCCAACCTGGAAGTATAAAGCCATTTGAGCCATTGTCCATGTCTTCAATGAGATTCAGCGGATCTTTTCCTTTTAACATATCTTCATCGTATGACATTACATATGATCCATCAGGTAATTTTTCATTCAGATTCGTGCGTATCCAGTCGAAAACAGGCATGAAGTTGTAGCATACGACTTTTATCCCTAACTTGCCAAGATTTTTTATTGTTTTCTTGTAATTTTCAATGTATCTATCTCTTGTCGGAAGCCCTAACTTGATGTCTTCATGAACATTTACACTTTCTATCACCTCCAGTTTAAGGCCGTAGGACTCAACTTTTGTCTTTAATTCACTTATTTTTTCAATCGGCCAAGTTTCTCCTACGGGTACATCGTATAAAGCCCCTACAATCCCATAGACACCTGGTATTTGGCGAATCTGCTGAAGTGTCACACTGTCATCTTTTTCGCCAAACCATCTAAAAGTCATCTTCATATATCTTACTCCCTTATTGTAGATTTTTATTGCAATGTAATTTATTGCTTAAAATACTCTGGATATTTTTCTTTCAAAAGCACTACATCTCTGTCTATCATCGTCAAGTGTTCACTTATTATCTTTAATCCTTTTTCTTCATCTTTCTCCTTTATGGCACTTACAATATTTTTGTGATCGCTTATGATAGCATCCCAATCAGTATCAGACGACAATCTCAATGTCCTTATCCTGTCATAATCGCCGCTTATAAACCTTATGGCTGACCAAATCCTATCCATTTTGCATCCTCTGTATATAAGCTCGTGCATCTCGTTGTCTAAGTCAAAAATGGTAATATAATTTTCTTTCATGACACAAAATTCTTGTTGGTTTATATTCGCTTCAAGCTGAAACAAGATGTCATCTGGAAATTCTCTACAAGCCTGTCTCACGATTTCTTTTTCAAGATTTACCCTCATGAATTTTGCTTCTTGAGCACGTTTTATATCTATCAAAGAAACAAACGTGCCTTTTTGTGGGTAAATTTCAATCAGTTCTTCATTTGCCAGCCTCGTAAATGCTTCTCTAATAGGCGTCCTGCTGGTTTCAAATGCATTAGCTATATCATTCTCTGATATAACCTCTCCAGGCTTTAGATTGATGTCGATTATGTTCTTTCTAATCATTCTGTAAATGTAATCTTTTTTTGACTCATACGTATTGTTTTCCAAAAGCTCTAATCCCATCGCTTCACATCCCCTATTTTAATACTTGTATTCTTGTATACTAGCATATTAATATTCATATTCTTATATATTCGACATCATTTTTAAAATTCCTTCTTTTTTTATTTAATTTTTCTTCTGTTTAAAAAATTCATAGGGGACATAAAGCGTAATGAGTCAAGTAAAAATCACTTTAAATTTTTGAACTTGTATACTAGTATATTAATATATTGCTTTTATATATAATATATTCTACGCAAATTTCAAAAATCCTTCTTGTTTTAAAAAAATTTTTTCTGGAAAAATAAAACAAAATTAAGGTTAAAAAAATAAGGCACAAGAGAGTTTTCACTTGTGTCTTGATGGTTAAACTAAAATGTAAAAACAGATTTTAGATCAATGATGAGATCTTCAAAAATTGAAACTTTAATTTTATCTTCATCAGAATATATCCCAGGCCTTCCATACCTTTTATCGTCATCTAACGTAAAAACAGTTACAATCTTGTTATCCGGTTCTACTATCCAGTACTCTTTTACTCCTGCCATCTCATATAGATTAAATTTTTTAATTTTATCATTTCTGGCTGTAGAAGGTGAAACAATCTCTACAACTAAGTCCGGTGCGCCTTTGTACCCTTCATCATCTAATTTCGACTTATCACACACTACTACAATATCAGGTTCTACAACCGTTTCTATGTCATCATCATTTTCGTTTGCTTTAGGAAGTCTCACTCCAAACGGAGCACTATAGACTTTACATGATTTATCTTTCAGATACACAGAAAAAATAGTTAATATCTCTCTTAAGATCTCTTGATGTATTCTTGAAGGCGGAGCCATGGGAAATGGATTCCCATTTATTAACTCCCAGCGTCTATCATCTTTCCATTTTTTATAATCGCGATACGTATACGTCTTATTTTCATCAGGTAAAGCCATAATTTTTTCCCTCCATCCTTTATAAAACTTAGAAGCATCATATTTTATTTCATAGTTTTAAGTTGTTACAAATTGGTACATTTGCATCAGCTTTTTATTACATTATTGCTTATTATATTCAAGTAAATACATAAGGAAAAAAGGCTGTGACATTTTACATAATGTAAAAAAGACAGCCTCCATTGAAATATCAATATATGTATAAAAGTTTATTTATTTTTTTCAATCATCTCTTCTACTTCTTTTGCTCCTTCTTCATACAGTTTTTCTTCATCTGGAGATAATTCCTTCAAAAGTCTCAAAAATTCTCCGGCATGCACTCTTTCTTCGTCTGCAATATCTACTAAAACGTCTTTTGCTAATTTGTTATCTGTTGACTCTGCCAATTGCA
The DNA here is from genome assembly GCF_002102475.1 of Thermoanaerobacterium sp. PSU-2. Lineage (NCBI taxonomy): Bacteria > Bacillati > Bacillota > Clostridia > Thermoanaerobacterales > Thermoanaerobacteraceae > Thermoanaerobacterium > Thermoanaerobacterium sp. PSU-2. Next base: position 121,411 of record NZ_MSQD01000009.1, read on the forward strand.
TGTATAACTGAATCGCCTCATACTCTGCTGCCACCATAAAACGTATAGCTCTTATAAGCTCCTCATGTGTAATTTTGTTTTTATTTGCAAGTCCAGCAAATGGAGTACCAAAATCAGGCATACTATAGCCCCCTTTTTATTATTATTTGTTATTATTTGATTGTAAGTTCATTATATCACAAAATTAGGAATTTACCGAATTACCATATTTTATTTATAGACCTTTTTCGACTTATCCAAAACCTCAAGCAAAATAAGGGCTATGATGCTTCCTGTCACTGTATTTATTAAAAATGGAGTTACAAAGAAAAATGCTCCCACATCTTTACCAATGATGTATTTGGCTATTGGAAATGCCACAAGACCTCCTATTATCCCTGTACCAAAAACCTCCCCTAATGCAGCTAAAATCTTTTTCCCTGTCAATTTATATAAAATTCCTGCCAATAAAGCGCCAATCATGCTACCGGGAAAAGCCAATAGTGTTCCAGTGCCCATTATGTTTCTGATTATGGATATTGAAAACGCAATTAGTACTGCATATCCTGGGCCAAGTGTCACTGCAGATATGACATTAATTATATGCTGTATAGGGGTCGTTTTCGAAACACCTACAGGGAAAAATACAAAATTTGCAAAGACTACGCCGATTGCAATCAGCATAGCTGAATAAGTAATCTTTTTTATATTCATTTACAATCCTCCCGATTTTTAAAAATTCTACTTTAACAGGCTTATATCTTCTCCTGTAATAACTTTATTCATGTTTCTCACAGCACACATATTTCCACACATTGTACATGTTTCACTATCATGTGGTAGAGATTCACTCCTGTACCTTCTCGCCTTTTCAGGATCTATAGCTAATCTAAACATTTCATCCCAATCAAGCTTTCTCCTGGCATAAGACATATCATTATCCCATTTTTCTGCATTGCGTATACCTTTTGCCAGATCTGCTGCATGGGCAGCTATTTTAGAAGCAATGATGCCTTCCTTCATATCTTCAATCGTTGGAAGTCTCAGATGTTCCGCTGGTGTTACATAACACAAGAAATCCGCTCCACTTGCTGCAGCAATTGCACCACCAATTGCACTTGTAATATGATCATATCCAGGTGCAATATCTGTTACGATTGGCCCCAATACATAAAACGGCGCACCATTACATAGCTTTTTCTCCAACAAAACATTTGCTTCGATTTCATTTAGCCTCATATGACCAGGTCCCTCAATAATCACTTGAACATTCTTTTCATAAGCTCTTTTCGCTAATTCTCCAAGGGTTATAAGCTCTTTTATTTGGCATGCATCTGTGGAATCATTTATGCAGCCTGGCCTCAATGCATCGCCAAGGCTTATCGTTGCATCGTACTCAGCACATATGTCAAGAATATCATCAAAATACTCATAAAAAGGATTTTCCTTATCATTTAATTCCATCCACGTATATAACAAAGAGCCTCCGCGAGAAACGATATTTAGAAGTCTTTCATTTCTTTTGAAAATTTCCGCCGTCTCTCTGTTGATGCCTGCATGGATAGTCATAAAATCAACACCGTCTTGTGCATGCCTTTCGACGATCTTTATAAATTCTGAAGGTGTAATGTCTTTTAAATCTTTGTCATAATATCCTACAGCATCATATACTGGAACAGTACCTATCATGGCTGTAGAAATACCTATCAATCTGTTTCTAAATTCAAAAGTTTTGCCATATGAACTTAAATCCATGATAGACTCTGCTTTCATTTCTATCGCCTTTTTTGCCTTTTCTAATTCTGCATCCACATTGTTGCAGTCCCTTGATACACCTAAGTTTACGTTTATTTTTGTTCTAAGCCCTGTCCCTACGCCTTCTGGACTAAGTGCTTCATGGTTTTTATTTGCTGGTATGACTACTTCACCAGAAGCTACTTTGCTCAGCAATAAATCCACTTCAATGTCTTCTTTTGCTGCCACAACATTCATCTCTTCTGTAATAATTCCTTTTTTTGCCGCATCTAATTGTGTAGTGTAATTCATCGCAGTCATCCTTTCATAAATCATTTTGTTTTGATACTTGTAAAATGAAGGGAGGAAGAAGGTTATATTCGAAAATATTGAATAAAAAAAGCCTTACCGCATGGTAAAGCTTTATAATCGAAAGCTTGCTTCCCTACGGTAGTATTAACTACATCAGGTTCTAAGGGTCAGGTTTTACCTTCTCAACCAAAATGGTTCCCCCGCAAACTAATTTCACAAGTATTAAATTTAATCTAATTATACTTTAAAACCCTAAAATTGTAAAGGTAATCGGGATTAAAAATCTAATTATTTAATATCACAAACAGGCTTAACGTTTATATTTGACCTGTATTCAGTTTCTGTCCAAAATATTCTATCTGCAACCATAGCTTCAGGGTTTAATTCTACACCCTTTAATATAAGCTCTTTAAATTTATTGTATCCAGCCCTGTCTATCAAGTGACCTCCATGGAGATATACTGGTTTATGATTCAATACTTCCGCAGAGAAATCTTGCCAATTTTTAAGTATGCCCAGCACTACATCTTCTGTTACCCAATTTAAGAAAATCTTTCCCATGCGAGGTGTCTGTTTTCCGGTTCTACCACCAATGAGGACTCTGTAGAATTTCTTAGGATTTCTAGACCAAGCGCCTGTAGGACATACAAGTGCACACTCACCACAGCCAACACAGCAGCACGAATCTTTCTCGATTTTTCCATTTACCATGTATAAAACACCTGTAGCATGTTGTTTACAAGCCTCGATACATTTCTTACATCCTATACAGCGATCGTAATCATATTCTGTTTTTGTAATGCCTATAATTCCAAAATCGTTGAAATGAGCCTTTGCACAGTCATTAGGACATCCGGCTATGCTTACTTTTATATGATAATCACTTGGAAAGATGATTTTTTCAATTTTTCTTGCAAGTGATGTTGTGTCTATATTTGCCTTTATGCAATGTTTATTTCCTATGCAAGCCATAATGTTTCTAGAACCTATCGTTGGATATCCATTGTCATCTACTTCCATGTCAACACCACAAAGGTCTACTTCTATCTCTTTAATAAACGTCTTTATATACTTATTGACTTCATCGATATATTCATACTTTATTCCAGGTATTGATAAAGTTTGTCTAACGCCAAGATGAAATTGTCCATTTCCCCATGTTTTTGCAATATGCTCTACATATGACAGATATTTAGCATCCATTACACCGCCTGGAACGCGCATCTGCAGCATGAATTCACCGCGGACTTTCGATTGCCTGTAACAATTTCTGCGGACTTTTTTTACATCTATATCATAGTTCATTACATACACCTCCACATTTAATCAAGTAAATCCTTCGCTTTTGTGTAGTTAAAAACAGGACCTTCGAGGCAAACATACGTCTCGTTTATCTTGCAGTGACCACATTTTCCAATTCCGCAAGACATCTTTCTCTCAAAGGAAACCCAAATTTTATCTTCTGGTACCCCATTTTTCAATAATTCTAATGCTGTAAAATGCATCATCACTGGCGGACCAACGACAATGACATTGTAATCACCAAAGCTATCAAATGGTATTTTACTTATATGCTCTGTAACCAAGCCAACTTCAAATCCATCGACTTTTTTCTTATCAAGAGTATATATGGTGTTAAATTTTGTCTTAAAATTATTTAAATCGTCTTTAAACAAGACGCTATTTTCATCTTTAAAACCTGCTATAAAGTGTAGTGATTTTATTTCTTCCGAATTATCATAAAAATACTTAAGTAAGCTTCTAACAGGCGATACACCTGTACCACCAGCTATAACAACTAAGTCTTTTCCTTTATATTTGTTAACAGGGAATGAATTACCATAAGGTCCTCTCATGAATATCTTATCGCCAGGAGATAAGTTAAATATCTCATTTGTTACTTTTCCTACTTTTCTTATAGTAAATTCCATCCAATTGTCACCCATAGCGCTTATCGATATAGGTGCTTCACCTATCTTTGGAATGGAAATCTGAAAGAACTGCCCATGCTCTGCTTTTACATCAACTTCAACTCTAAATGTGTATTCCAAATTCGTCTCATGAACTATTTCAAGTATCTTATATGGCTTAGGCATGAAAATATTATTCATTTATGCTGCCTCCTTTACCCGACTTCAACTTTTCAACTTCATCGTATAAGCGATTTATCGTTGTCGAAAAGGATATTAACTCTGGACATCTTTCATCACAGCGACCACAACCGACACACATGTTTTCCGTTTTAAAGCGAGCTTTATAATCATATACTTTATGAAGTGTACGGAATCTCATCCTTTCACCGGCAGTTTTTCTAAATACATGACCACCCGCCATCTCTGTAAAATCCTTGTGCATACAGCTTGCCTGCACTCTTCTTCTTTCGCCAACATTTGCATTTTCACTGTAAATTAAATCAACTGTATTAAAACAGCTACATGTTATGCAAGCAGCAGTACAAGCACCGCAGCTTATACAGCGGGAATTAAAGCTTTCCCACATGTCAAGATCATATACTTTTTTAAGTAGATCTGTATTGTCTATTTCTGGAACATGGACAACCTTCGGATTTGATTTTACGAATTCAGGCTTAAAATCTATTTCTTTCTTATCTTTAAATATGTCAATAAATTCATCATCTTTAACTTCAACCATTACATTATCATTATTAAATCTTATCGCTAGACTATAGTTATCTGTTTTATTGGAGTTCATGGAAACGCAGAAGCAGGTATCCCAGCCATCTTTACATTCCATCAAAACGAATTTTACTTTTTCACGGAGTCTTTTGTAATAAATATCTTCTGTATCACCATTTTGGAGGAAAATCGTATCAAGTCTTCTTATGCCATTTATATCACAAGCTCTTACAAATAATAGTATTTTTTTATCAAATACCTTGCTTTCTCTGTACTCATCCTCTGTAAAATAAAACAAAGCTTGTGTTATTGGATATATAACTTCTTTTGGTGAAAAATCGGATTTTTCATCGTATACAATGTCCTTCAAAGATTTTATCTCATCGTATCTTATAAGATCTGTGTCAGAATACCGGCCACGCTTTTCAAAACGTTTCGGTGCATAAATTTTATAATCTTTCTTCAGCACATTTAAAATATCGTCAAAATCTTTATTCTCAATTAGATATCCCAAGTTCTCTCCTCCTTTGAAAATTGAAAATTATTTAACATATTTTGATATAATTATAACATCAAATATTTAACGAGTATAATAATAAAAATTTATAGAAACCATAACAGGAACTTATATGTCGGATATCTCTTTAGCTGTTTAAAGCTTACATAAGCTGAAATTTTCACCGTACTTGCATTCATTATAGAATAGTAGTATCATTATGTTGTACCCCATGATAGAGGGGGGTATATATTATTTCATTTTTAGGAGTGATAGTATGGCTATAGGTGTTAAATTAGTTAGCAAGGAAGAGGCAAACCCAGAAGTACAGCAAATATTCGAGCAAATAGAAAATCAGATGGGGTTTGTTCCTCCAACAATGCGAGCAATGGCAAATAAACCAGAATATTTAAAGCTATTCCTTCAAAAATCTCAAGTGGCAATGGGACCGGGGAAAATCGACTCTAAAACAAAACTTTTTGTCGCTTTAACCGTGTCAATTCTAAACAATTGTGAGATGTGCATAACCACATACACCAAAAAATTAAAAGAAGCAGGCGTAACCGATGAAGAAATAGTTGAGCTTTTATCAGTTATCGATCTAATGAGCGGTTTAAACCACTTCAACAATGGGCTTATGATAAAACCAACCGAATAAATAAAGTGCGCTTTCACCAAAAAAGGCTTTCCTTCTCCTATGAGAAAAGGAAAGCCTTTTATTCTATTAGCATTCTAAAATACATATACAATAATGCAGGTGCTTCTCGTAAAAAGCCGTACGCTTCTTCATAAAAATACCTTTTTACAAATACTCCTGAATAGCTTGCATTTATGCCTGCTTCTTTTGCAATCATGCTTGCCCTTTTCAGGTGAAATTTGTTTGATACAATTATTGCTTTCTTTAGCGATTTTCTATCCATAATTTTCTTAGAATTTTCAAGGTTTTGTAATGTTGAATACGATCCGTCATCCATTAATACAACATTATCAGTTATACCATTTTTCAAAAGATATTCCTTCCCTGCTTCTGCCTCAGATATATCCTCGCCAGGTCCTTTACCACCAGATACAATAATGTACTTACCAAGTCCCTCTTTATAAAGTTTTATAGCTTCATTTAACCTTTCCTTAAAAAAAGGACTGGGATTTTTCCCGTAAACTGCACATCCAAGGACAATAATAGCATCAGATTTTACCGGTTTTGCATTATATGCAAATGTAATCACCTGTAACTCTGCAATAATATTTAAAAGCACGACAAAAGTTATTAGCAATGCAGTAAGTTTTATAAGAAGTTTCATCATATAACACCAGAATTATTCTTAATTTCTATATTTAACTTTTTACAATTTAATCTTACTATTTTCCAGTAAAATAATCAATTAATCTTCAATTCCATTCTTCTATTTTTTGTCGTCATACCTAAATTTTCGTAAAACTTTATCGCATCGCTGTTGAATTCCCATACAGTTAATTCAAGTGTATCTACACCTGATTTTTTTGCATAATCAACAATATGCTTAAATAACATTCTCCCTACGCCTTTTCTTCTATGATTTGAGCTAACACATAAATCATCTATATAGACAAATTTTCTCTCTTTAAGAATTGGAATATTTCTCGCAGTCATTATTTCTATAATGCTGTAAGCGATTATTTCATTATTACTATTTTCAGCGACAAAAATCTTTGTTTTATCGTCATCTAATATCTCCTTAAATCTTTCTTCCGTAAATGGGTTCTCCACATCAGCATACACATCCCGCCTATTTTTAACATGTAGACTATGCACTTCTTTAACAAGAATACTTATTGATTTATAATCATTAAATAATGCTTCTCTTATTTTTATGTTCATTATACAATCACCTGGATTTATATTATAATTATAGGGCATTCCATTTTTATACCAAATAATATCACTTTCTTCACATGATTTACCTAATTTGATAAATGCTCCATACTTATAACCAAACCCGTCACCATGGGTATATTTCTTTAACTTCTGATCATCGAATTTATCATCTTTTTCATTAGAGTATTGTTTTTTAACTTCAATTGCAAGTAAATTATTATTAGAATTCCGCTTGTGTATTATTATATCAGGATAAACACTACATTCTAAATAATCTTCATTATCTTCTTCTAAAAATTTTTTAATTTTCTCTTTAAATGGTGCTTTAATTTCAGATAACATTTTCTCCACTTCTTCTTGAGTAAATTTTATATTCTTTTTATCTCTAAAATCTCTATTATATTCGCAATCAACATCATAATCAGTAAAAAGCATCTGTAAATACATAGCTAATCTATGTGTTATAGTACGTTCATTAACGTTTATTTCTAATAAATATGAATCTTTTATATATAAATAGTTTAATTGCCATTTTTAATAATATTTCTATCTCCACCTTCCCCAACCTTTAACAGCCCCTTTGCAATAAAAAATTTATAACTTATGCTAATGAAATAAATTTATTATTACCGCAAACGATATCAAAATTTGTTTTCAATATCGCAAAAATCAAAAAGTTTTTAATGTTTTATAAAATTTGTCAAAGTAATTATTTAGAAGGATTTTCGCCTTTTATTTTAATATTCCTACCATAAATTTGATATTTTATCAATTTACTTATATAAATATTTTCGTTTTTTAGAACTCCATATACCAAAAAACTCATCTTCACTTATTATTGCCATAAAAGGCGGCAACGTAAAATCAATAATGACCTTAATAACTGAATCAAAACTCATTTCAAATCTCAATACTTTTTTGCAGAAGTTGATCCATCGTTTTTGAATTGCATCATCATTAGCTAATTGTGATATTATAGCAACAGAACCTTTTTCATATGGTGTACCACGATTAGAAAGAGTTTCGTAAATAGCCTCTTGTAATTTTCTACCCTCAAAATCAAATGTCGTCGCTAAATAATAAATATCTATAGATGA